>CAKQCH010000020.1:0-32010 GCA_934216735.1 uncultured Prevotella sp. | reverse complement strand
GTAGTATCACCCTTGTGTTCGATGTTCATCTTCTGTGCAAAGGCAGAAGTTGTAGCTGATGCCATCAACATGAGGCAGGCAGCCTTGGTAATCATTGAATTGGATTTCATGATCATTTCTTTTTTAAATTGTTAGCGTTATTGTTTAAATTCTGCTGCAAAGGTAAGGATAAAGCAGGAATTATCATATAAATTTCGTTTCATCCGATACAAAAAATCGTTCATGCAACATCTTTTGCAGTGCATGAACGATTCTTTTTCTCACACCTCCTTGGAGGCAACAAGACTATACTTCCCCCATCAGCCATTTCAACGCATTGATTCGCTTGATGCCATCATAATCTGCCATCGGGTCTTCATCGAGCGTCAAGATATACTTGGGATATTGGTCCTTGATTTGCTGAAGCGAAGCGAGTTCACGCTTCAAGGTCTTCTCTACATACTAAAAGTACGATTATTTAGAAAGTTTTAGGAATTGATTCCTAAAACTTTCCGTTTACGGACATTTTTAGGAAGACAAACACTAAAACTTCTAATATAACTTCATTTTCTATCTCATACAAACACAGAGTCCAAGAACTCCTGCAAATACCCTGCATAATAGAGGGGTATATTATATAAGGTGAAAGACTTGCCATTCTGCGTGGTGACAACATCTGAATTCATCGGACCATTCCAAAGGCGCAAAGCTATCTTTTCCTTCGACTCATCCATGAAAAGATGCAAGGAACGAAGCTTGGCATTATCACCAGTCTTTACTTCTATCGGAAGAAGATGTGACTTATAACGTATCAGGAAATCTACCTCTGCTTGTGAATTCCTGGCATCACGCACCCAAAACATACGCTTCTCTCCAAAAGTAAAAGACGAACCCAGCAACTCCTGCCCAACAATATGCTCGGCAATATCACCATTCCACAGCTCATTGGTATCCTTACTAAACAACAACTCCTCCTGCATACCTGCCACATAGTTCACCAAGCCAGTGTCAAGCCACAATAGCTTTGGACTTTTCTTCAAATCAGGAAATATTGGGAAGGAAGCTGACATCTGAGGATATACCAATTCCAACAACAGCGTTTTCTCCAAAGTTCTGAACGCATTCCCCACATCAGCTGCCTTGAAAGAAGAACTCGTAAACTTGGCAAACTGGATGCGATGACCAGCTGCAGCCCATCCATAATTTAAGATATATCTGATAGCATCCTGTTCCTTGGGCTTACTGGCATATTTCTCCACATCATCACGATAACCAGAAAGCAAGGAATTAAAGACACCATTCAGCTTAACAATATCCTTATACTTAGCATAATTTGCCACTGCCTCAGGCAATCCACCTACTATCATGTATTTTTTGAATAAGTCCATGACATTCGAGTGCAAAGAAGCTGGCAGAGATAACTTCTCAATACTATCAGCTGTAGCTTCTTGACCTATGGCACGAAGAAACTCCACAAAAGTACAAGGATGCAAAGCCATATACTCCACCCTACCCACAGGGAAAGAGATATGGCGTCCCATCAAACTCTCCAATAAAGAGCCCGCTGCTATCACAAAAATGTCTGGACGCTTTTCATAAAAATATCGCAAAGCCTGCACTGCCTTTGGCTCGTTTTGTATCTCATCGATAAAAATCAATGTGCGCTTATTGGAATCCAGAGGCACATTCGCCTTGAAGAATATACCTGCCAACAAATCATCAAAAGAGTAATCGGCAGCAAAAAGCTCTGCATTTTCATTTTCCTCTAAGTTCAGATAAATATAGACATCAAACTCCTTGGCAAACAACTTTACCAAAGTTGTCTTACCCACCTGTCTAGCCCCACGCAGAACCAAGGGTTTGCGCTCTTCTTTGTTCGCCCATTGGCGCAGATAATTGATTGCCGTTCGTGTAAACATATCTAATCCATTTAAAATCAAGTGCAAAGATACAACTTTATTTTCATTTCCAAACCAAAAATCGCATATTTTTTATTCATTTCCAAACCAAAAAACCTATATTTCTTGTGCATTTCCAAACCAAAAGTCATATTTTTCCAATCATTTCCAAACCAAAACAAGAAAAAGGCAGCACTATACATTATTATATAGCACTGCCTTATCTTATTATGTTTTATTATGTTTGAACTAATTAGAACTTCAGCGATGCTGTAAATTCTACAGTGAATGGACGGAGATAGCTACCCGTCATAATCTGGTTCTTGATTCCCTTGGCCTCATCCTTGGTAATCAGCTCGGCACCAGCGATACTACCCTTGGCACCAGTCTGGTTGAGGAAGTTGACTACGGTGCAGCCGAGAGCCAGACGCTTGGTTGCCTGCCAGTTCAAACCTCCGAAAGTCTCCCAGTGACCATTGAAGTAATATGCCTCGTTGATGTTGGCGTAGGTCTTGCTGAAGTAACGGAAGCTGGTCCAGAGCTTGATATCCTTGGTAATCATGTAACTTGGATCCAACTCGATGAGAATCTGAGGAATCTCGGCTACGATGTTGCCAGTGGCATTGATGTTGCCAACATAGCCATCGTTGAAGGTGATGCTGGTTTCGTACTTCTTGTAGGTTGGCTTCTGATAAGTGAAGAGGAAGTGGAAATCAAATCCCTTGAATGGATGAGCCACAGCGTCGGTTGTCCATCCCCAGGTCTGGATATCGTAAGCCATAGGAGCTGCCTTGATCTCACTGCCATGCTGCAGGTTGAGAGTTGAATTATTGTTGGTCTTTGAGATATAAGAGAACAACGATGTCAAGCTCAACCATGAGTTGTTGTAGTAGATACCTGCACGACCGAGTGGTACAGAAATCTTATCTACGTTTGGCAATGTTGCTGGGGCGAATGTCTCGAACTTAGGATGCTGCACGATGTAAGTGAAATCGCCAGTGAAGCCGAAGTTATCGGTCAACTTATAAGTTGCTGCCACTGAGAAATCGTAGTTCAACCAGTTGTAACTCAAGTCTGCTGGTGCAATCTTGGTTCCATCTGCAGCCGTAGCGCCGAGATAGTAATCTGCGAAACGACCTACGAATTCACCCTTTACATTCTTCACTGCTGCGTTTTCACCCTTCAGCTTCTGCCACTCCAGACGGGCACCATAGTAGAGATTCAACTTGTTGGTGACATCCCAATCGTGAGTGAAGTAGAGAGCCAGCTTGTTTTCGCTTCCCTTGTAATATTCAGAGGCGTTCTTGTTGAAATCATAGAAGTAGCTGTCGCGTTTGTTGGCATCCCAAACTCGCAGGGCATAGCTTCCATCAGCAGGAACACTCTGATCATACATGGTTGTATTTGAGCAATAATCGATATGGTAGAACCACTCGTTCACGCCGAGGCGGAAGGTGGATGTACTGAATTTCTTGCTGAGCTCGGTGGTGAAGAGAGCCTCGTCAATCTTACCGGCATTGAGACATGACATACGGGTCTGGATATACTGGCCATCGTAAGCCTTGGTCTGTCCGTCGATGTCGCGATACATATAATTATATACGCCCTTGTTGGCATCGCTCTTCAAATCGATGATAGACATCGGAGTCTGGTAAACCATCGCACCACGAGAGTGGTCGTACTTCAAGGTAGCCTTCCAGTTCAAACCATTGTCAAAACGGTAGTTGTTCATCAGGGTTACCTCGCTTGCCTTGTTCAGACAGGCATCGTAGAGAGAAGTCTGCTCCAGCTTGCCGGTACGCATATTGCGATAGGTAATCTCGTTATCGATAGGAAGATAAGAGGTGGTACCGAGTTTGAAGTCGCCATACTCCTTTACGCTTCCATCGCCCACATAGATGAATGGAGCACTCTGGGTAGCGTAGTTATACACATTGTGGCTGTTGGCATACTTATACATGGCTGTGAACTCGCCACGGTTGCCGTTGTACTTCTTGGTGAGGAGTGCCTTGTAGATCTGGGTACGATCCTGATAAGGAGTTGACTTGATCTTGAAGGTACCCGGGTCGAAATCCTGATACATATTAAAGCTGTAGTACCAGTCGCTACCCAAGTCGCCATTCATGTTCAGAGAGAATTCCTGCAACCCGTAGTGATTACTCTTATAGTTCAGCGTACCATTGAATCCCTTCTGACCTTTCTGGGTGAAAGAGTTCACTGCATAACCGATATTACCGGTAGTGATGGCAGTCTCGGCAATCTTGAGCAAGCCCTGATGGCTCAAGCTTGCATCACCACGCCAGATGGTATTCACGGAATGAGGATTGGTAGCGTAAGTAACAGGCAGACCATTCTCCAATACGTTGACATCGGCAGAAGGCAAACCTATCTGTATCTCACGAGGACCATTCGCACTGGCTGCATTAAGCATTACATTACGATTACCCTCTTCCTTAGCACTGGAATTATCATCCTGTGCAAAAGCTGCTGTAACATTTACCAAAGAAAGTGCAAGCATCATAGCTGCGCTCTTTCCATTTAACAAGTTATTCATACTTCTAAATGTTTAATTTGTTAGCGTTATTGTTTTGATTTCTGCTGCAAAAGTACATAAAGGTACGAACAATGGGTTTAAAAATCAGTGCATAGGATACAAAAATCCGTTCATAGTAACATGATTACTATTACATGAACGGAATTTGCTAAGACAGGAATATCCTATCCAGGAAAATCAGCAGATACCCGGCATAATATAATGAAATGCATTATACACGAGAAACCGAATAGCAGAAACGAAAAGCAGCTGCTGGTATTCAACCAACAGCTGCTCTTACTGATTTCCCAAAAACTAACTTTTCTTTTTCCCAAAAACAAACTTCTTACCTTTAAGATCACTTCATACCACATGAATACTCAATCCTATAACCTTAAAAACATAAACCTATGAAAATGCAACTACTTCGCATGAAACAATTTATAAACTTTTAAACTCTGGTGCAAAGGTATGAAGTTTCTGCGAAAGTGAGGTACATTTATCGTTCAAAAAGTGACGAAAATGATACACTGAAACAATTCCCCCCACAATATGAACGATTTTTTGCATAATTTTCACGATTTATGACCCAATTTCCCCCGGTAACATGCCGTATTCGTCCTTAAAACACTTGGTGAAATAAGACGGAGCAGAGAAACCTACATCGTAGGCAACCTCAGAAACACTCATGCTGCGGCTTTCGAGAAGTCGCTTTGCCTTAGCCAAACGAGCCTTACGGAGCAAATCTACCACCGAAGAGCCCGTCATCGCTTTCACCTTGCGATAAAGTTGAACGCGGCTCAAACCTATCTGCTTGCCAATATCCTCCACTCCGAACTCGCTGTCGGAGAGATTCTTCTGAATGATAGCATGCAGCTGTTTGAGGAATTGCTTGTCACGATCTTCCAGATGAGATTCCGCTATTTCCTGCTCTGCCTCCTTGGAACCCTGGTAAAGATGCTTCAAGAGTTTGCGCTGTTTCAGGAGATTCTCGATACGGGCCAGAAGCACCTTGCTGTGGAATGGCTTGGTGATATACGAATCAGCTCCATGCTCATAACCTTCGGCACGATGCTCTTCCAGGTTCTTTGCCGTGAGCATGATGACAGGGATATGAGAGGTTGCCGTGTTCGTTTTCAACTGTTCGGTAAACTCCAGACCATCCATCACCGGCATCATCACATCGCAGATAACCAAATCAGGCACTTCCTTCTTGGCTATCTCCAATCCTTCCTTACCATCGGCAGCCTCCAAAACGATGTACGCATCCTGCAAAAGCGTATGCTCATACTGACGAATATCATTGTTGTCATCGATAACCAGAACGGTTGGCTTGTTAGTGTTCTCGCTAACCAACTGCTGGACTTTTCCACATTTCCTATCTCCATCATCTATATATTGCAACACAGACTCATCTGCTACGCATTTATCTACTGAAGAAGAACCACTTACAGAGTTATCCACACCATCATCATCCATGTGGATAACTTGCGAACTATCCACCTGTTCACGTGGGATTTCCACAATAAAGTCAGAGCCTTTACCCAATTCACTCTCCACCCAGACTTCGCCATGGTGCAGTTCTACAAACGATTTGACCAGAGCCAAGCCGATGCCTGTACCGCTGGCAGCACCCTTTGCCTGGAAGAAGCGCTCGAAGATCATGTCAGCCTCCTCCTTCTCAATACCCTTACCTGTATCTCGTATGTCGATGCGGAGATTATCACCTTCCACCTTCAGAGAAACGAAGATATCGCCCCCTGCCGGAGTGTATTTCAAGGCATTGCTCAGGAGATTGAAAACCACACGAGCCATCTTCTCCTTATCGGCAACCACCTCATGGCTACCCGTAAAGTCCTCCATATCCAGATGAAGCTTGATTTTCTTGCGTTCGGCAGTAAGCTGGAAATCACCCACCCACATGGTCAGGGCTTTCACGATGTCGAAGCGATAGAGTTTCAAATCCATCTTTCCATTCTGAATCTTCCGGAAATCGAGGATACTGCTCACCAGCTGCTGCAGGGCGATGGCATTGCGCTGCACCATCTTAAGCAGTTCCCGGCTCTTGCCCTTGATACCGCTATCTTCCAGGAGCATCTCCACCGGGTCGGCAATCAAGGTTAAAGGCGTACGAAGCTCGTGACTGATGTTCGTAAAGAACACCAGGCGGGAATGGGTCAGTTCCAGTACCTCCTCGTTCAGACGCTTCAGTTCACCATTCTTAACTTCCAGTTCACCATTCACTCGCTTCAGTTCGCCATTGGTCTTAGCCAGTTCTTCGTTCAGTTTTGCCTTTACCACATAGCTGCGGAATATCATGGCAGCTGCAACAATGCAGACAAAGAGGAAGAGGCACAAACCTACCAGCATGATTTTCTGAGAGTTATAATCAGACAAATACCGATCCACCTGCCTATGCAGGGTTTTCAGATTATGAGCCTGTCGCTCAGCATCCCTAGCCTCCATCAGGGTGAGTTCGGCATTAGCCTGGGTGATAATGGATGTGCTCAGATAGTTATCCCTATTATAAGGCTGGTGCTTCAGAATCTTCATAGCCAAGGCTATCACCTCATCTCCCTTGGTAGGATAAAGATAGGAAGCCTCGAAGATGCCGTCACGCACCAGTTCCAAGCCACCACCCTCGGTAGCCATTCCATCCACACCGGTATATTTATAGTTGCGCTTCACGCCCATCTGCTGAGCTGCCACATAGGCACCCCAAGCCAATCGGTCGTTGTGGGCAAATACATAATCAAAATCCTGCGTCTTCTTTAGGATGCGCTTCATGGCCCGGATTCCGCCTTCTTCCTTCCAGTTTCCTCCCTCCGAGGCAACCACCTGGATGCCAGGAAATGGTTTGATGGCATCCATAAAGCCACGATGGCGCTCCATGGCTGGCGAAGAACCATCCAATCCACAGATTTCTACGATGCGTCCCTTGCCATTCAACTGCTGGGCGATGAACTTACCCATTGAATTACCGATGGTATAGTTATCGCAGCCTATGAATGCCGTATATTTATCAGAATTGGTCTTGCGGTCGTAGAGAATCACCGGGATACCCTTGTCGTAAGCACGCTCCACAGCCTTGGAGATGGCGCTCAACTGATTAGGAGAGATGATGAGCAGATCAACTCCCTCATCTACAAACTGGTTAACCTGCTTGTTCTGCAACACATTATCATCATTCGACGAGGCCAGCTTCACGATAAGAGAATCATTGAGATACTCACCCATCTTCAACTCGTCATTGAGTTTATCACGCCAGATATCCTCAGAACACTGAGAAACACCAATGACATACTTCCTAGGCTGCTGGGCACAACCTGCCAGCAGCACCCAAAATGCTATATATATAATAAGGTGCAAATAACGTTTCATATCGCTTATACGTTTGTTATATTAAAAGATTGTTCACCTAGAAAAAGCCTCAAAATACGACTTTTCGGTGCAAATTTACAACTTTTTTTTGATTTTCAGTGCATTTGGTTCGTTTTTTACAAATATCAAGCATAGATTTTTAAAGGAGATAAGCCAAAAATGCATTAATTTTGCACCCAGAAAGGAATAGAACGAGAAAAAATAATAGATAATAAACAACAAAACAATAAACAACAAAACTATAAAACATTATGGCAACAGCAATCATACTATTACAACTGGCCATCGTACTGGCCTTAATCTTTATCGGTGCCCGCATCGGCGGCATCGGACTAGGCATCTTCGGAATGGTAGGCGTCTTCATCCTGGTATTCATCTTCGGATTGAAACCCGGCAATCTGCCTATCGACGTGATGCTCATCATCGTATCGGTGATTACAGCAGCGGCGGCATTGCAGGCAGCAGGAGGACTGGATTACCTGGTAGGTCTTGCCGCCAAGTTCCTGCGCAAGCATCCTAACCATATCACCTATTTCGGTCCGCTTACCACCTGGCTCTTCTGCATCGTGGCTGGAACCGCACATACATGCTACTCTCTGCTCCCTATTATTTCAGAGATTGCCACTAACTCGAAAATCCGTCCGGAGCGACCATTGGGTGTATCAACCGTTTCTGCATCGCTCGGCATCACCTGTAGTCCGGTTTCTGCGGCAACAGCGGCAGTTATCAGTACCGATTTGCTGGGTGGTGCAGGCATCGAGCTGAAGCATATCCTACTGGTGGGCATCCCTGCTTCGCTGATAGGAATCCTCATTGCAGCCTTCGTTCAAAACAGAATAGGCAAGGAACTGCACGAGGACGAAATCTACCTGCAGCGTGTAAAGGAAGGGATTATCAATCCTGAAGAAGATAGCAAGCTTATCGACGAGATGATCAAGAATCCTAATCCTCGTTCCAAGTATGCAGTATTGGCATTCCTATTCGGCGTTCTGATGGTGGTTATCTACGGCAGTATTCCAAGCATCCGTCCAAGCTTCATGCTTGACGGTGAGCTACATAGAGTTACCATGCCGGAGATTATCGAGATTATCATGATGTCGGTGGCAGCCCTGATTCTGCTGGTGGGAAAAGCCAAGGTTGGCGACGCCGTGAAGGGCAATGTTTTCGCAGCCGGCATGAATGCCATGGTAGCCATCTTCGGTATTGCATGGATGGGTGACACCTTCTTCAACGGCAACCTGGAATTCTTCAAGGACCAGATTGCAACAGTGGTGAACCAGTATCCGTTCCTCTTCGCCATCGCCCTCTTCATCATGAGCATCATGCTCTTCTCGCAGGCGGCGACCGTAAGAACCCTTTATCCTCTGGGCATCGGACTGGGCATTTCGCCTCTGGCACTCGTGGCCATGTTCCCTGCCGTAAACGGATATTTCTTCCTGCCAAACTACCCTACAGCCGTGGCTGCCATCAACTTCGACCGCACAGGTAGTACCCATATCGGACGATTCGTCATCAACCATTCATTTCAGTTGGCTGGCTTCATCACAACCATCGTCTCTATCGGAGTAGGATATATCATCATCCAGTTCCTATAAGCCCAAAAGTAAATATGCTAAAAACGGACTCTATCGTACAAAATACGTACGATAGAGGCCCACATGTTGAACCTTTTAAAAACAACAAACATGAAGAAACTTCAATCAAAAAGCATTTTGCTTTCAGCTTTCACAATAGCTTCCCTGCTGCCTAACAGCGCTTTAGCTCAAGGCACCAACGATGGGTTGGGAGGTAATGATGGCGATATAGAATCGCTCTACACCAAGGTTACCCATATGGAAAAGAAACAGAAGGCACTGAACTTCTACGTGAATTTTGCCGAAAGTTTCCAGGCTGAACACAGTTCCAAAACCGATGAATGGACTTCGAGATTCTACAACAAGAATCTGAGAATCGAGATGACGGGCTGGTTGACCGACAACCTTTACTATCGCTTCCGCCATCGTCTGAACAAGACCGATGCCCCAATGAGTGAAGACAACTTTGCCAAAGCCACAGATTATATGATGGTGGGCTGGAAGTTCAACGATACCTGGAGCATCCAGGGAGGAAAGAAATGCCAGGCTCTGGGTTCCTTCGAGTTTGATGAGAACCCGATGTTCATCTACCAATTCTCTGATATGGAGGATAATGTAGATAGTTCCAAGGGTGCTCTCAACCTGCTCTACAATGCCAGCAAGACCCAGCAGTTCTCTGCCGAGGTGAGCAATACCTATAACGGAAAACTGGATGATGAGTTTGGAGAAAACGCCAAGACAACAACGGGAAGAGTGGTTGGCAGCGGATCAGCAGGAGGCAGAAAACTAGACACGGAAGTATTGGAGAAATCCAATAGTCCACTGACTTACAGCATCGGATGGAACGGAAAGTTCTTCGATAACAAATTACAGACCCGCTGGTCTTACTCCTTCAGAACCCAGGCAAAGGGCAAATACAGCCGATTCTTCCGTTTCGGACAGAAACTGAACCTGAGCAAACTGCAATGGTATGTGGATTACAACAATACCTATGACGATCTCGACAGAATGAAGATTGCATCAAAAGAAGTGGTAGGAGAAATAGCGCACGGCATCAGCCCTGATACCGGAACCGGCGATAACATAGATATCACCAACGTTTACCTGAGCAAGGTGCGCTACCAAGGCATCGTTACCAAGATGAACTGGCAGTTTGCCAAAGACTGGAACCTGATGCTGAAAGGCATGTGGGAAACGGCAAGTACCACCAAGAACGAGGATTTCAAGAACTACCGCACGGCATACGGCTACGTGGGAAGCCTGGAGTACTACCCTGCCCGCAAGCAGAAGCAGGATCTCCGCATCTTCCTTGCCTACGTAGGACGCAAATACGACTACAGCAAGAAATGCGGCCTGAAGGATTACAACACCGACCGCATAGAACTGGGTATGATGTATAGACTGAAAGCATATTAAATACAAAAAGAAGAAGTTAGTTCGTTTTTTACAAATTAAGGTTCACTTTTTATAAACGGAATATACAAAAATCTTCGTACCTTTGCATCGGATAAAGGAAACAACTCCTTCTTCCGAAACAGCTAGGAGCAATAGCAAATAGCAAAGAATAAGAACAAGAAATAACATAATAACTAGAGAATCAATAACAATAGTATAAACAACAAAAACTGATAATATTATGGCTGAAGAGAAAAAATTTAGAGTAGAGTCAGACCTTTTAGGTGAACTCAAGGTTCCTGCTGAAGCACTTTACGGTGTACAGACACAGCGCGGTATCAACAACTACCACATCTCTCGCAAGACGATGTGCAGCTATCCAGACTTCATCATCGCTATTGCATACGTGAAGCTGGCTGCTATTGAGACCAATCATACCCTCGGCGTTATCAACGACGAGATTTCAGGTGCCATCTCTCAGGCTTGCCGCGAAATCATCGACGGCAAATGGCATGAGAACTTCCCTATCGACATGGTACAGGGTGGTGCAGGTACATCTGTCAACATGAACGCCAACGAGGTAATCGCCAACCGTGCACTCGAAATCATGGGCCACGAAAAGGCTGACTACCAGTACTGTTCTCCTAACGACCACTGCAACTGCGGTCAGAGTACCAACGATGTATATCCTACTTCTATCCGCCTGGCCCTCATCCGTATGAACACCCATTTGATAGGTGCCCTTACAGGTTTGATCAGCGCATTCCGCTATAAGGCAGATGAGTATGCCGACGTTATCAAGATGGGCCGCACCCAGTTGCAGGATGCTGTTCCTATGTCTTTCGGACAGGAATTCAATGCATACGCCAACAACCTGGAGGAGGAAATCCTCAACCTGGAACGCAACGTAAAACTCCTGCACGAGATCAACATGGGTGGTACAGCCATCGGTACCGGCTTGAATGCCGTTCCTGGCTTCGCCAAGCTCTGCGCTGCCAACCTCAGCAAGCTGACAGGTGAGAACTTCGAGACAGCTACCGACCTGGTAGAGGCAACCCCAGATACAGGTGCTTACGTAAGCTATTCTTCTGCTCTGAAGCGTCTGGCTATCAAGTTGTCTAAGATCTGTAACGACCTCCGCCTGATGGCATCTGGTCCTCGTTGTGGCTTGAACGAAATCAACCTTCCTCCTAAGGCACCAGGTTCTTCTATCATGCCAGGCAAGGTAAACCCAGTTATCCCAGAGGTAACCAACCAGGTTTGCTTCAAGGTAATCGGTAACGATGCTACTGTAAGTTTTGCTGCAGAGGCAGGACAGTTGGAGTTGAACGTAATGGAGCCAATCATCACCGAAAGTCTCTTCGAGAGCTTGACATGGATGAAGAACGCCATCGAAACCCTTACCTCTGAGTGTATCCTCGGCATCACCGTGAACAAGGAGCGTTGCTACGAGATGGTAAAGAACAGTATCGGTATCGTAACCGCACTTAATCCCATCATCGGATATAAGAAGAGTTCCAAGGTGGCCAAGGAAGCTCATGCCACAGGACGCTCTGTTTATGACATCGTCATTGAGCAGGGAATCATGAGCAAGGAAGAACTCGACAAGGCACTCGACCCTAAGGAGATGCTGCAGTCGCACAAGTTTACGCTGAAATAAATTTTTCCATAACCAGTCAGCTTATTAGCTGAAATTACAAGAAACCTGTAAGCGTATTCCCAATTTGGAATATAGCTTACAGGTTCTTTTTATATCATTTCAAAAAATCATTCCTGGTTGCGATAAGCCAGCGGCGACATTCCCGAGCGGAGCTTAAAGAAATTACTCATAGCACTCTGGTCGCTAAAATGCAGATAATCAGCTATCTCTCTCATCGTCATATCCGATTGTTTCAGAAGATTACATATCTCCTTATACAATAAAGATGTAATGTGGTCATTCACCGTGGTTCCGGAAATCTCCTTGATCATTCTCGAAAGATAAGGAGAAGATACATTCAGCTTATCGGCATAGAATCGAATCTGCCGCTCGGTGCGGAAATGGCGATACAGGAGATGGAGGAATATCTCATATACCTCTTTCTTATGCCGCAAATCGCGAGTAACGGATACATTCTCGTAGGGAAGCTCTGATACCAGGAGCTTCAATACATTCACCATCGACTGTATCATCTCCACCTTATAGATATGCTGATGGCGTACGATGTCGCGAATCATGTGGAAGATATCAAGAGCCGCCTTCTGCTTGTCGGCAGACAACTGATACACCACATCGGCAGAGATTTCCTCATCCACCAGGATAGCTTCCGCCTCGAAATCTGCCGACATGTCAGAAAAGGCAATGACATGCTTGGGCGAGATAACCAGCAATTCACCAGATATCAACGTTCTGTCAGTTCCATCGGTTTCAGCTCCCTGCTGCAGAACCTGCATTTTGATGTTTCCCTTAGTCACCAATACCAGTTTGGTAAACAGAGTGCGCTCTAGAGCCATCTCTTTCAATTCATTCTCGCATAAATCGTCTATATAGATATGTGCGGCATAAGCCCCAAAAATGCTTTCAAGATGGTGTTGGGCGGCAAACTCCTTTAAATTATAAACTTGCTGCTTCATAAAGACTCATAATTTTTAGTTGGGGACAAATTTACAATTTTATTTTGGAAAATGCAAGAAACGTATGGATAAAAAATGTGAAGAACTTAAACAGCCAAATGTTATCAACGATGTTTTTTCAACAACACAACCACTGAAAATCAAGCTATTAAGATAGTTTTCCACAGTTATCAACAGATACTTGGATAACTTTATGAAACCCGAAGTGGAAAAGTGTGGAAAAGTTTGGCGCACAAAAAAGACACTAACTTAAAAGTTAGTGTCTCTAATGTAGCGGGAGGGGGCCACGATCCCTCGACCTCCGGATTATGAATCCGACGCTCTAACCAGCTGAGCTATCCCGCCATCCTTACAAGTCATTTCTGAATTGCGGGTGCAAAGGTACAACAATTATTTGATTCCACCAAATTTTTTCGGAGAAATTTTCAAAAAAACTTTTATTTTTTTGTTTTCATCCCTTTTTCACCCCATCTACACCTATTATATATATAAAAAAAGCGAAAAAGAAAGGTTTTCTGATTTTTTTGTGTTAACTTTGCACGCTGAAACTGTCAAGCCCCAGAATAAGTAGGATGGGAAGACAGTAAACTTGATAAAAAGAAATGTTTAGAATTAAGAAATTAGACATATTTATAGCCAAGCAATTTGGACTCCTTTTCATGGGAACCTTCTTCATCTGCCAGTTTGTGCTGATGATGCAGTTCCTGTGGCGATATATCGATGACCTCATCGGTAAGGGAATCTCTATGGATGTCATGGCGCAGTTCTTCTGGTACATGGGCTTGATGCTCGTGCCGCAAGCCCTGCCGCTCGCCATCCTGCTTTCCTCACTGATGACGTTCGGTAACCTGGGTGAAAGTTCCGAGCTCACAGCCATCAAGGCTGCCGGCATCTCTCTGATGCAGGCTTTCCGTTCGCTCATCATCATCACCGTTATCATCATGTGCGGCTCGTTCTACTTCCAAAACAACGTAGGCCCGAGTGCCAACCAGAAACTGGGACAGCTCCTGCTCTCCATGAAGCAGAAGAGTCCGGAACTGGAAATCCCAGAAGGAATCTTCTATGACGGCATTCCAAACTGCAACCTCTATGTGCAGAAGAAAGACCTGAAGACGGGTAAGCTCTACGGCATCATGATCTATCGCATGACCAACAGTTATGAAGATGCAGCCATCATCCTCGCCGACTCGGGCATGCTGCAGAGTACCGCCGAGAAAAAGCACCTCGTTTTGACGCTCAACAGCGGCGAATGGTTCGAGAACATGCAAAGCAGCGAATTCGGCAACAGCGCAGCCGTACCATACAGAAGAGAGACCTTCATCACCAAGAAGATTGTGCTCGACTTTGACGGAGGCTTCAATCTTGCAGACGCAGCCTCGCTATCCAACAATGCCAAGGCAAAGAGCCTCTCCAAGATCTTCCACGACATCGATTCCATCAACGGACAGTATGACTCCGTGGGCAGGAACTATCTCAGCGAAGCCAACGTCCGCTTCTACAGACTTGCCACGGTGAGCCAGAAAGACTCGGCAAGACTTGCTAAAAAAGGGCAGACGGAGAATTTCGACACCTTATATAATAGGCTCTCCAACGACAAGAAGCTGATGGCACTCAACGATGCCAAGATGACGGTGCAGCAGGAGACGAGCGACCTCGACTTCAAGGCGATGATGACCCACGACGCCGACTATATCGTAAGACTTCACGAGATAGAAGCTATCCAGAAGTTCACGCTGGCACTGGCATGCCTGATCTTCTTCTTCATCGGTGCGCCTTTGGGAGCCATCATCCGAAAGGGAGGTCTGGGATTCCCGGTAGTCATATCCGTTCTGGTGTTCATCATCTTCTACATCCTCGACAATACGGGCTACCGAATGTCACGACAGGGTTCGTGGGCCATCTGGTTCGGTAAGGGACTGGCACCAGCCGTACTTGCCCCAATCGCCGTCTTCGTGACCTACAAGGCAACCAACGACTCTACGGTATTCAACATGGAGCTATACAAGAACTTCTTCATGAAGCTGCTGGGCCTGCGAATCAAGCGCCACATCTTCGGCAAGGAAGTAATCATTGAAGATCCGAAATACGGGGAAGATGCCGCTTTGCTGGAGAAGCTGAACGGCGACATCGCTATATATAATAAGGTACACGAGCTGAAGAAGCTTCCTAACTTCATCAATGTGTTCTTCAAGTATCAGCCCGACCACGAGATAGAACGCATCAGCGAAGAACTGGAGAAGGTGATAGAGGACCTGAGCAACACCAAGAACAGGGTGATTCTGCACAATCTCAACCTCTACCCTATTCTCGCGACCAAGGCCCACACCCGACCTTTCGAGCAGAAGTGGCTCAACATCGTTGCAGCCATCATCATACCCGTGGGTATCGTGCTGTACCTCAGAATGTGGCGTTTCAGACTCCGTCTCTATCGTGACCTGAATGTCATCAGACAGAGTAACGCCAACATCATCAGTCAGATAAACAAAATGTAACTAACAAAATAAAGTATCACAAATGGCAGACATCAAACTAAATAGCATCGAAGATGCAGTAAAGGATTTCCAGGAAGGAAAGTTTGTTATCGTAGTAGACGACGAAGACCGCGAGAACGAAGGCGACCTCATCATCGCCGCAGAGAAGATTGATGCAGAGAAGGTAAACTTCATGCTGAAGAACGCAAGAGGCGTGCTCTGCGCACCGATTACACTGAGCCGTTGCGACGAACTCGACTTGCCTCACCAGGTTTCAGACAACACCTCCATGCTCGGCACTCCGTTCACCGTAACCGTAGACAAGCTGGAGGGCTGCTCTACAGGCGTATCGGCACACGACCGTGCAGAGACCATCAAGGCACTTGCCGACCCTAACTCAACCCCACAGACATTCGGTCGACCTGGCCACATCAACCCACTCTACGCACAGGACAACGGCGTACTGAGAAGAAGCGGCCACACCGAGGCTGCCATCGACCTCTGCAAGATGGCAGGACTCTATCCAGCCGGCGCACTCATGGAAATCATGAACGAAGACGGCACCATGGCACGCCTGCCAGAGCTGATGAAAATGGCGAAGGAGTGGAACCTGAAGGTAATCTCCATCAAAGACATGATAGAATACCGCCTCAAGAAGGAATCGCTCATCGAAGTGGGCGAAGAGGTGGATATGCCAACCGACTACGGACACTTCCGACTCATCCCATTCCGCCAGTCAAGCAACGGATTGGAGCACATGGCACTCATCAAGGGCGAATGGAAGGAAGACGAGCCAATCCTGGTTCGTGTACACTCATCATGCGCCACAGGCGACATCCTGGGCAGCAAGCGCTGCGACTGCGGACAGCAGTTGCACAAGTCAATGGAAGAGATTGAGAAAGCAGGCAAGGGAGTCATCATCTACATGCAGCAGGAAGGCAGAGGCATCGGACTGATGAACAAGATTGCCGCCTACAAGCTGCAGGAAGAAGGATACGACACCGTAGATGCCAACGTTCACCTCGGCTTCAAGCCAGACGAGCGCGACTACGGCTGCGGCGCACAGATGCTCCGCCACCTCGGCGTACACAAGATGCGCCTGCTCACCAACAACCCGGTGAAACGTGTAGGACTGGAAGCATACGGACTCGAAATCGTAGAAAATGTAGCCATCGAAGTTGAACCTAACAAGTACAACGAGCGCTACCTCAAGACCAAAAGAGACCGCATGGGGCATACTTTGCACCTCGGATAATGTAATTTTTGTTATTATTTCGGGTCAAAACCCGAAATAATGAGCAAATTTCTTCCGAAAAAGAAATAATTTGTTTAATTTTGCACACGAATATTTAATATAAACAAAGAATTATGGCACAATTATCTGATCGTCTTAACAGATTGGCACCATCAGCAACGCTGGCGATGTCACAGAAGAGTAGTGAAATGAAAGCTCAGGGTATCGATGTAATTAACATGAGTGTAGGTGAACCAGACTTCAACACGCCTGACAATATCAAGGAGGCTGCGAAGAAGGCTATTGATGAGAACTTCTCACGTTACTCACCAGTTCCTGGTTACCCAGACTTGCGAAAGGCAATTGTAGCCAAACTGAAAAAGGAGAACGGCCTCGACTACACCATGAACGAGGTAATCGTCGGCACAGGTGGTAAGCAGTGTGTATGCAATGCAGTATTGGCACTCGTGAACCCAGGCGACGAAGTTATCATCCCAGCTCCATATTGGGTAAGCTATCCACAGATGGTGAAGTTGGCTGGTGGTACACCAGTCATCGTGAACGCAGGTTTCGACCAGGACTTCAAGATGACAGCCGAGCAGCTTGAGAACGCCATCACAGAGAAGACCAAGATGCTCATCCTCTGTTCTCCTAGCAACCCAACAGGTAGCGTATATTCAAAGGAGGAATTGGCTGCATTGGCAGACGTCCTCAAGAAGCATCCAGAAGTATTCGTGTTGGCAGACGAAATCTACGAGCACATCAACTATATCGGCAAGCACCACAGCATTGCCCAGGAGCCAGGCATGAAGGAGCAGGTAATCATCGCCAATGGTGTATCTAAGGCATACGCCATGACAGGATGGAGAATCGGTTTCCTCGCAGGTCCGGAGTGGATCATCAAGGGCTGCAACAAACTGCAGGGTCAGTACACCAGCGGTACCTGTTCAGTAAGCCAGAAGGCAGCCGAGGCAGCCTACACACTCGACCAGGGTGCCGTGGAGGAGATGCGCGTAGCCTTCGAGCGTCGCCGCAACCTGATTGTGAAGCTGGCTAAGGAAGTACCAGGACTTGAGGTCAACATGCCACAGGGCGCCTTCTATCTCTTCCCTAAGTGCAACAGCTACTTCGGCAAGAGCAACGGCGAGAAGACAATCAACAACTCAACCGACTTCGCAATGTATCTGCTGGAGGAAGCTCACGTAGCAACAGTAGGCGGTGATGCCTTCGGCGATCCAGACTGTTTCCGCATGAGCTATGCCACAAGCGACGAGAACATCGTAGAGGCCATCCGCCGCATCAAGGAAGCATTGGGCAAATTGAAATAAGAAACAGCAAAATAGCACGTTTTACCATCAATTTTGTAAAGAAATAACGAGATATTGACTTATTTTGAGTTAATATCTCGTTAAAACTTCTTAATTAGGGTAATAGTTTCTCATTATTTATTATCTTTGCCAATGGATTTTGAGGAACCTTCTTGTACAGGTCAGCAATGGCCCCAAAGAAGCCCGAGAAATAACTAGAAAAAACGAGAAAATATTAATAATTTATTAACTAATAATTTAAAAAAAAGTAAAATTATGGCAACTACAAAACAAGCAGCCCCAGCTAAGAAGTCTGAGGGCTTTCAGGGAGTAAGAGGCGCATTCTGGATCATCGTGGTATGTGCTATCATCGCATTCACATTGTTCTTCACATGGTTCGGCAATGACATGCACTTCCAGGATCCAGGCATCCAGGATCACCCAGCAGACATTTGGGGTACTATCTACAAAGGTGGTGTTATCGTACCAGTTATCCACACATTGTTGCTCACAGTGTTGGCTATGACTATCGAGCGTTGGTTGGCTCTTAAGACAGCTACAGGTACAGGTGCACTTCCTAAGTTCGTTGCAAACATCAAGGCAGCTTTGAACGCAAACGACTTCGCAAAGGCTGAGCAGCTCTGCAACAAGCAGCGCGGTACAGTAGCTAACGTTGTTTTGGCTTCTTTGAACGCTTACAAGTCTATGGAGTCAGGTGCTAACGCATCTTTGAAGAAGGCTCAGAAGGTAGCTAAGATCCAGCAGGCTCACGAGGAGGCAACTCAGTTGGAGATGCCAACTTTGACAATGAACTTGCCTATCATCGCTACAATCGTAACTCTCGGTACATTGACAGGTCTTCTCGGTACTGTAACCGGTATGATCAAGTCATTCCAGGCCATGGGTGAAGGTGGTGGCGCTGACTCAGCAGCACTTTCTGTAGGTATTTCTGAGGCGTTGATCAACACCGCATTCGGTATTTTGACATCTTGGTGTGCTGTAGTATCTTACAACACATTTACAAACAAGGTTGATAAGTTGACATACGCACTCGACGAGGTAGGTTACTCAATTGCTCAGACATACGAAGCTAACCACGCAGAAGAGGCTTAATTTTTGCTAACCCTTTAAAATTTTATCGCTATGGGTAAAGTAAAAATTAAGAAGAGTGACGTCTGGATCGATATGACTCCTATGTCAGACGTTATGACCCTGTTGCTTACCTTCTTCATGCTCACTTCTACATTCGTAAAGAATGAGCCTGTTAAGGTTAACACACCAGGATCTGTGTCTGAGATTAAGGTGCCAGAGAACGGCGTCTTGACTATCTTGGTAAGTCCTGAAAAGGACAAGGCTGGTAAACCAACCGGCGAAGGCCAAGTATTTATGAGTATTGATAATACCGATCAGTTGGGAGCAACACTGAGCACAATGACAGGCAATTTCGGTGTGTCATTGAATCCTAAGCAGATTGAGACATTCAAGAGCGAGGGTTTGTTTGGTGTTCCAATGAGTGACATGAGCACTTATCTGACTATGAACGCAGCAAAGCGTCCACAGTATCTCCAGACTAAGGGTATTCCTCTCGACAGTATCAAGGGTGGTATGAGCGAATTCCAGCAGTGGGTAGACGCTGCTCGTAATGCTAACGAGGACATCAAGATAGCCCTCAAGGCAGATGCTTCTACACCTTATAAAACAGTGAAGAGAGTGATGAACGAACTCCAGGACATGGATGAGAGTCATTACTATATGATTACACAGTTAAAACAACAGGGGGACGAATAAATGGCAAAGAAAGAAAGCAAACAAAAGAAAATGAATGTCCGCGTAGACTTTACGCCTATGGTGGATATGCTCATGCTTCTTATCACGTTCTTCATGCTGTGTACATCTTTGAGCAAACCTCAGACAATGGAGCTGACTATGCCAAGTAATGATGACAACCAACCAGAGGACAAGAAGAACGAGGCGAAAGCTTCTGAGACTGTTACCCTCTATGTAACAGCTGATAACAAGATTTACTACGGTGCTGGTATCCCTAAATACGATGATCCTACATGGATCAAGGAAACTACATGGGGCAGCCAGGGAATCCGTAAGGTCTTGAGAGAGCACACGACAGAGAACGGTACACGTCCAGTAGAAAGAATTGCGCTCGCTGTTAAGGAGTTAAACATGGACCGTCAGAAGAATCCTAAGCAGTATCCTGATAGCATCTATCAGAAGAAACTTAGTGATTTGAAGGCAGGTAATTTGAAGGATGGCAAGATTCCTACTCTTACTATCGTCATCAAGCCTACCGACAACGCTTCTTACAAGAATATGGTTGACGCTCTCGACGAAATGCAGATTTCAAACATTGGTACTTACGTCATCGATAAGATTAACGCAGACGACGAGAAACTTCTCAAGTCTAGAAACGTTAAGATGTAAGATGAGTAACAAACAATTTTAAACAAGAAAGAAATGGCAAAAATAGATCTTTACGATCCTAAATGGGTCGATATGGTTTTCGCCGGAAAGAACAAGGAGTATGGTGCATACCAGCTCCGTAAGGGTACTTCTGGTCGAAACATCAAGTCTCTTCTGATCTTGGTCATTGCTGCAGCTCTCGTGGGTGGATTCTTGGCTTGGAAAGTCATCGAACAGAAACAGGCCGAAGAACAGCAGGCATATATGGAAGCTATGGAGTTGGCTAAACTCCAGCAGCAGGCTAAGAAGGAAGAAAAGAAGAAGGAGCCAGTGAAGCCAAAGATTGAACCTAAGAAGGAGATACCAGTGGCTCGCGAGACTCAGAAGTTTACTGCACCTGTCATCAAGAAGGATGAACTCGTAAAAGAGGAAAACCAGGTTAAGCAGATGGATAAACTGGACGATAAGGTAGCTGTAGGTGCTGAAGACAAGGAAGGTGTGAAGGACCGTACAGTGGAAGCTGTAAGAAGTGAGATTGCAGTAGCAGCTCCACCTCCACCACCAGCTCCAAAACCTGAGGTTGCTACTAAGGTCTTCGACGTCGTTGAGGAGATGCCTTCATTCCCTGGTGGACAAGGCGCCTTGATGCAGTACTTGGCTAGCAACATCAAGTACCCTGTTGTAGCACAGGAGAATGGTGTTCAGGGTCGTGTTATCGTTTCATTCGTGGTAGAGCGTGATGGTTCTATCTCTGATGTAAAGGTAGCTCGTTCCGTTGACCCTTCACTTGACCGTGAGGCACAGCGCGTCGTTAAGAGCATGCCTAAGTGGAAACCAGGTAAGCAAAACGGTTCTGCTGTACGTGTTAAGTATACTGTACCAGTTGTATTTAGATTGCAGTAATAGAATGAAAAGAACATCTTATATTTTTATAGGTATAGGATTAACAGTACTATCAATGGCTTTCTTCTCGTCTTGCGGCGAGAAGAAAGCCAAAGATGGTAGAACTGATACTCCTACTTCAGGCACAATTGAATTTGTGGCTGACGAGAGTTTGAGTCCTATCATTGACGAAGAAAGAAGTCAGTTTGAGTTCGAGTTCCCTAAAGCCAAGCTCAAACCAAAATACACAGATGAAGTCACAGGACTTCAGATGATTAAGGATTTCAAGACAGCACTTCTCTTCACTACCAGAAACCTGAAAGATAGTGAGATTGCATACTTGAAGTCGAAGAGCAATATAATTCCTGCCGTTTTCCCTATCGGCTATGATGGATTGGCGTTCATCACCAACAAGAACAACACAGACACTTGCATTACGGTGAACGACATCAAGCGTATCCTGACAGGTAAAGCTACCAAATGGAGTGATATTGTTCCTGGATCCAAGAGAGGTGACATCGAGGTTATCTTCGACAATACCCGCTCGGCTACCACCAACTTCGTTGTAGACTCCGTTCTGCACGGCGAAAAGATGGGTGCAAAGATCATGGCTGCCAAGACCAGCAAGCAGGTGATTGACTTTGTAGACCAGAATCCAGGCTCTATTGGTGTTATCGGATCAAATTGGTTGAACGACCGACGCGATTCCACAAACACTACCTTTAAGAAGAATATTCATGTGATGCGAGTATCCGTTAAGGATAAGGCTACACCTTCTAACAGTTGGCAGCCATATCAGGCATACTTGCTGGATGGAAGATATCCATTCGTAAGAACTATATACGCTATCGTGGTAGATCCTCACAAGGCTTTGCCTTGGAGTTTTGCCAACTACATCTCCAACCCTAAAGGTCAGCTCATCCTGTTCAAGACAGGATTGCTCCCATATCGTGGAGACATCACAATCAGAACAGTAAATGTGAAACGCTAAGAGGTGGAAACGCCAAAGAGCTGATACACTGAAAGTTGAAACGTAATTAAAGTAGAATTATGAAAGCAGTTAAATATTTAGTAGCAGGTTTGCTCGTCATGGGTTTGGCAGCTCCTGCAATGGCTCAGGACGTTAACTACAAGGACGCTCTTAAGCCAATAGAGACAACTTTGAAGGCCGGCAATGTAGATGCCAAGGCATTTGCCAAGACCCTCAAAGAGTACCAGAAGGAGTATAAGAAAGATCCTAAGGCACTCGTTGCATTGGGTAATGCACTTGTTATCAACAAAGACTACACCAATGCTTTGGCTGTAGCAGATGCTGTCATCGCTAAGTTCAAGAATTATGGTGATGCCTACATCCTGAAGGGTGACATCTACGCTATGCAGGACAATGGTGGTGAGGCAGCTACATGGTATGGTCAGTGTATGACTATGGACCCTAAGAATCCTCAGGGTTACATCAGCTACGCTAACGTATACCGCAAGATTGACCCACAGGCTTCTGCAGAGGCACTGAACAAGTTGAGAGAGGTAGATCCTAACTACCCTATCGAGGCTGAGACTGGTCACAACTACTACTCTATCGGTAACTACGAGAAGGCCTACGAGAACTTCACAAAGGCCAACCTCAATACCATGGAAGAGTACATCTACTACGAGTATTGCTTCACAGCATACGTATTGGACAAGAAGGAAGATGCTCTCAAGTTGTGCAAGCAGGGTATCCAGAAGTATCCTAAGGATACAGCATTCCAGATTTTGGCTATGCGTGCTGCAGTAGATACTCAGCAGTTTGAGGACGCTCTCAACTATGCCAACGCTGTGATGAACAACGCTGACATCAAGAAGAACTCTAGTATCTATGCATACTATGGTTTGGCTCTGGCTGGCAACAAGCAGTATGAACAGGCTTTGGCACAGTATAACAAGGCATTGGAGATTAACAAGGAAGACTTCAAGCCATACCAGTATATCTCTGAAACCTACAAGCAGATGGGCGAAGAGGATAAGGCTATTGAGTACGCTCAGCTTTACATGGACAAGAACCCTAATGTTGCTCCATCAGACTACGTGAAGATGGCAGAGATTTACAATGCAAAGGCACAGAAGGGTGGCGACGCTAAGGCTGCTAACGTAGACAAGGCAATCGCTGTATATAACTCATTCGCAGCTAAGTATCCACAGTTAAAGGCATACGCTGATTTGCAGGCTGCAAACATCGCATTCCAGAACGAGTTGGATGACAAGGCTCTTGAGAACTACCAGAAGGTAATCACCGAGGTAGAGAACAAGCAGTATGATGAGGATGAGAAGGGCTATCTGATGCAGGCATACAAGAACGCCGGTTACATCTACTGGAGTTCTAAGAACGACTTGGAGACAGCTAAGCCATACTTCGAGAAGTTGATTCGTCTAGATCCTAACAATGCTCTTGCCAAGAAGGCTTTGGGCTTGGAGGAAGAGACAGCTAAGTAATGAGGTTGCTTTTTCGAAAGCGACATCAATATAATGAAATCAAGTAATAAGCAAATTTGGGCGGTGAAGATTCATTTCTTCACCGCTTTTTTATGGTCATAACTTGTCTATTTTTTGCAAGCTTAAACAAGCCCAAATTTTGCAGGCACAAACATACCTAGTTTTCTATAGGCTTAAACATGCCTATATTTTCCCTTAAGGGAAAATATTTGTTCCCTTAAGTGAAACTGCATGTTCCCTTAAGGAAACATATTCCTACTGTTTAGAACAATAAGAAAAGAGCGGCTCCCCGGAAGGAACCGCTCTCAATGTTTTATGTAACTAAAAGTATCTATCCTTATAATTAAGGAAGACTGATTGCCTCGTTAGGGCAAACATCTGCGCAAGTACCACACTCTGTGCAGAGGTCTGGGTTGATAGAATACTTCTCGCCCTCAGAAATAGCGCCTGATGGGCACTCATCGATACATGTACCGCATGCGATACAATCGTCACCAATTACGTATGCCATAATTCTTAATGTTTTTATAATGTTAATAATATTGTTTCTACCTACTTTTGATGGTGCAAAGATAATAATTATTTTTGGAATACCTACATTTAGGTATGCTTTTTTTTAGTTTTTTGCTCAATTTATACATTATCGAAATAAAATACTAAACAATAAGATGCAAATACTCACGTTTATATTATATGAATAAGAAACTTATAGCAATATGGATAGGCATCATCATCGCTATACAGGCGATGGCTCAGGAAAGGACGGTGGAGAACCGCCCTTATACCGACCTGCGTCCATTCCACTTCGGAGTGGTGGTGGGTACCCACTTCCAGGATATTGAATTTCAGAATATAGGTCCAATTACCTATACCGATAACGACGGCATGGAGCAGCATTCTACGGTCACTGTAGACCAGGATAAGTACGACCTGGGCTTCACTGTTGGCGTATTGGGAGAATTCCGCCTCAACAAGAGCTTCCAGTTCCGTGTAGCCCCAGCCATGTACTTCGGAACCCGCCATCTCACCTTCCATAATCTCACAGAGAAAGATGGACAGGAGAAGCCTACAGAGCAGCGACAGGAAATGAAGACAGCCTATATAGCCAGTGCCTTCGACCTCATCTTTGCCGCAGAACGCTTCAACAACCACCGCCCTTACGTGATGGCAGGTATCACCCCGATGATGAATCTGAGCGGAAATACCTCCGGTTTCATCAAACTGAAGAAATCAGAAGTATTTCTGGAATTGGGATTGGGATGTGATTTTTATCTGCCATACTTCAAACTGCGCCCTGAGCTCAAGTTTATGTATGGCATCACGGATACCTTCGACAGTAATCAGGTAAAAAACGTCCGAGACGACAGCAAGAAGCCTTATGCCATGGCTGCAAAAGCAGCGCACAGCAAGATTATCGCCCTGACCTTCTATTTCGAGTAAAAGTACAAGATAATAAAAATCAGAAGAGCTTGACTCCAAACCAAGGGAGCCAAGCTCTTTTTATATATAGCATAACGAGAAAATGCTTATTCCACCACTTCCCAAGCAAAGACACATCCATTCTTCATGCCGGCATCAGCACCCTGGAAATCAGCGGAATAAGGACTACCATCGGCTGTATGCTTACCCACATAGCGCTGCATCTTCAAGGAAAGAAGCATGCAATGGTTATAGAGCATATCCTGCCATACAAACTCCTCTGCCTTGCTGGCATCCGATGTGAGTCGTACATCGCCCGACAGACCGGCACCTGCGATATAAACATATCTTCCGTCAGCCGTCTTCAAGGCAATCTTGCCCTGTCCTCTATCTTCCACCACGAACTTCACGCCATTGCTCATATTCTTCCGGTTTCCGGAACTATGCATCAATCCGTGGCGGGTAGCGTCCATCAAACTTCCATCAGCGAGGTTGAAAAATCTCACGGTCTTTCCGATAGGCAGATTGGCGGTTCTGTCAGCCATAGGCTCCTCTACCTTGAAATTATCGAAATCAGCCACTCCGCCATTCACATTCTTCTTGTTGAAGGCATAAAGTGCCACACGAACACCCTGGAAGGTCTTCAACTGATAAGGCGAAATCATCTGCTCGCCGATATTCTCCCAGTTCTTGCCATCCAAAGAATAGGAATATTGCAACTGACTCTTGTCGTAGTCACCCCAAAGGCGAAGCCAAACCACCCTTTTATCCAATGGTTTAACCACCTCCTTGTTGGTATTCTGATCATAGCATCTCAATGCCAAGCCCTTATCCGTCTTCACCACGCCCAGGGAAGCGTATGGCATGTTGATGGTACCGAGACCAGCCTCATCACCAGCTTTCAGCTTAGAAGCATCCAGTTTCACCGATGTATAAGACACAGGACCTATCGCACGCTGGGTAAGTGAGTTCTTTGCCCAAAGCAACTGCTTGGCAGGCATGGAATGAAGGCGAAGCCAGCCTTTGCGCTCCCTGTTGAGCGACCACATCTTATCATTCGGGTTATGGTTCCACTGCCATATAGGCTTAAAGGTCTTGCCTGAGAAATCATCACAGCGGTCGTATGTTGCCACAGGAGTCTTTATCACATCATTTGGCTTGAACCATGTACGAGGTGAGCGACCCAGGTTCTTCTCCAAGCCGAAGTAAGGCCAGCCATCCACCCATGTGACAGGCGAAAGGCATACCGTTCTACCCACGGCATTGAAATCCTGCATCGATACGCCCCACCATTTACCATCGGGAGCCTGCACGATGCCACCTTGATGGATGGTTGAACAAATCAAGGTTTCATCAGAAGGTTTATTGTTTTTAAACTTAAATCCATCCTCTGGCACAGGGCGACCTAAGCCGACATTATTGACCGTCCAAGCAGCCGAATAGCCAAACGACTCTCGCTCGCTGATGACACAAGTCTCGTAAGGTCCCCAGATACTCTTGCTTCGAGCACATTGCATTCGTCCCATCGGTGAATAATCGGCAGAGAGAATATAATACATGCCATTGATTTTGTAGATATGGTGCCCCTCTCCCATTGCATTACCCTCTGGGATAACCACCTTACTGGAGCCTTCCACAGGTCCACTCAAGTCTGGTTTCAACTCGGTTACAGTAACGTTGCCATACTTATGGATAGCATATATCTTGCCATCGTCATCGAAGAGCACTGAGAGGTCGTAGATGTCGCCCTTGATCTGATGATGTTTCCAAGGTCCCTTGGCACTATCCGAGATATACACCTGCAAACCATGTCCATTGATATTGGAGAAGATATAGAACTTGCCATTATGATAACGGATGGCAGGAGCCCAGATACCCTGACCGTATGCCTCCTTGCCATTGCGGAGATTGAAATCATCGGAATCATCAAAGCGGTCGAAACAATAAGAGGAGAATTCCCAGTTAACCAAATCCTTGGAATGAAGTACCACCAAGCCTGGTACACTATGCATCGTGGTACCCGCCAGATAATAATCCTCACCCACTCGGATAATATCTGGGTCAGAGAACTCATCATAGAAGAGAGGATTAGTATAAGTTCCATTTCCATTGTCTGCCGACCAAGTCATTCTACCTGGTTGCTGTTGAGTCACCAGCTTCTTCTGGGCAGATACCTGACCATTCTGAGCCAAAGCCGAAATAGAGCCAGCACATAAGGCTAGGCTAAAAGTTGCAATTAATAGTTTGTTCATTCTTTATGAAGTTTATGATTATACAAAAGTTGCCACAAAATTACGAAAGAAACTAAACACAAAGGTGGATTTTTCGTAGTTTTATGGCAACTATTTGTGATTTTACTTAATTTGATAAGATTTTCCAGCTTCTGTATCCAAGTCATACTCGAAAACTTGTGGGATATGAGCCTTGACTCCTTCATCCACACGATGCTGTTCCATCGGTTGCTTGATGACAGCAGCTTGGAGCAAAGGATTCGCACAAGTGCCCTCAGCCTTTCTCAATCCCTTCCCTTTCAAGGGAACATAAGAACGGATACGCAGGGTTCCGCCTAAAGAAGAATATATCTTAGCCGAAACCAGCTGTTTGTCCTGCCACTTCATGTCAACCACAAATCCACCACGAGCACAAAGCCCCTTTACCTCGCCATCTGCCCATACATCAGGCAAGGCTGGCAAGAGATGCACGGCTCCATCATGACTCTGCAGGAGCATCTCTGCGATGCCGGCTGTTACTCCGAAGTTGCCGTCTATCTGGAAAGGTGGATGGGCATCGAAGAGATTCGGATAGGTTCTGCCATCAGGATACTCCTTTGCCTGCGCATCAGATGGCAACAGACGAAGCATATTACTGATGATTCTGAAAGCATGATTGCCATCGAGCATGCGTGCCCAGAAGTTCGTCTTCCACCCCAGACTCCATCCCGTAGCCTGGTCGCCACGATACTTCAGAGTGGTGGCTGCGGCATGGAACAGTTCCGGATGAGAGAAAGGAGAAATCTGATTGGATGGATACAATCCATAGAGATGCGAGATATGGCGATGCTCATTCTTCGGATCATCCGCATCCACAAGCCACTCCTGCAACTGTCCGTACTTTCCTATCTGCATTGGCGGAATCTGAGAAATCAGCTGCTGCATCGCCTTGCGTTCAGCCTCATCAACACCCAATATTTCAGAAGCCTTCACGGCACTGGTCAGAGCATCGAAGGCTATCTGGTTATCCATCGTGCAACCTGCCGTTACGGCAGTTCTCTTACCCTTAGGTCCCTGTTCCGGACTCACCGACGGCACGGTTACCTTCCATTCGGTGCCCGGCAACTTCTGCATATAGTCGAGATAGAACTCAGCAGCACCTTTTATTACCGGATACCACTGTGCAAGGAAAGCCTTGTCGCCAGTATAGAGATAATGCTGCCAGAGATGAGTGGTGAGCCAGGCTCCGCCATTCGGAAACATGCCCCACTGCGCACCGTCCACCGGACCTGCTATGCGCCAGATATCGGTGTTATGATGTGCCATCCAGCCACGGCAGCCATACATTTCCCTAGCCGTCTGTGCTCCCGTTACACTCAAATCCTTAATCAGCGAATACAGAGGCTCCGTGGTGTTACCGAGATTCGTTACCTCGGCAGGCCAGTAGTTCATCTCCGTATTGATGTTGATGGTGTATTTGCTGTCCCAAGGTGCATTTTTGCTGTCATTCCAAACACCCTGCAGGTTTGCCGCCTGTCCACCGGGCTGTGAAGAGGAAATGAGCAGATAGCGACCATAGTTATACATCAGTGCTACCATCGCCATATCCTTGCTGCCCGCAAATTTCTCCAGGCGCTGGTTGGTAGGCAACGAAGCATTGGCATCAGTTGTCAGAGTCAAGGAAGAAGTACCAAACTGTTTCTGATAGGCCTCCACATGGCGTTTCTCCAACTGTGCATAGCTCATCAGTTTCACCTTATTTATATAGTCGGCATTGCGTTGGGCTGCATTGCCCGACACATCGTGATAGTTCACAAAATTGGTGGCAGCACTCACAATGATGGTTGCCTCGGTGCCATCCGTCTTCACATCCGCCACACATTCGGCAGCAAGAGCTGCCTTGATACCCTCCTGGTCTTGTCCCTTCACCTTCAGCATAACCCCTGAAGGCGTTTTCTGAGTCTGATGTTCAAAAGGCGAATCCAGGGTAACATCGATGTTCAAAGCGCCCTTTCTGCTCGCCTTGATGTGGCAAACGATAACGCCATCAGCCAGCGAAGCAAAGGTAGTACGGGTATATCTTACGCCATCCATCACGAAAGAAGTCGTGGCAATCGCCCTCTTCAAATCCAGGTTGCGCACAAACTGCTCAGCCTTTCCCTGATTCTGCATCTTGATATGCAGATTTGCCATCGGCAGGAAGCGCATGCCATGAGGCCCTGGGATGAAGGTTTGGTTGATGAGAGCCGCTGCCTCCTCTTCTCTGCCATTGAAGATGAGTTCCCTCACCTTTGGCAGATTCTCCAGGGATTTCTTACTATTGTTGTTATGAGGACCGCCACTCCAGAAAGTTTCCTCATTCAACTGGATATTCTCATCCGTGGTTCCGCCATATACCATACCTCCCAGATGAGAGTTTCCGATAGGCAGAGCCTCCAGCCACTGCTGGGCAGGGGCGTTATACCAAAGAAGGGTACTATTATCTGTGCAACTTGCCTTAGCCATCATCTCTACCGGAAACAATAGTCCCAAGACCCAAGCCCCCAAAATCATCTTATTTCTGTTCATAAAATCAGCATTGATTAGTAATTAAAAACGGCACAAAGATAAGGAAACTTTTTGATTTTCCATCACTTTGTGCCGTCAAAATTAAAAATATCTCAAACTTTAAACTTATTTTCTTTTAGAATACTCAAAAGAATCAACATCTATATATCCGCCAGCAGCCTTTGTGGCATAATTGTAGATGGCGATACGGGTACCCATGAAGAGGCGGCGATAATCATACTGCATCTTGAAATCCTTGATGGCAGGAATCCAGGTCTTGCCGTCTATACTATATAATAAGGTGGCGAGATCCTGATGAAGACGGAAATCGCAGCTCATCTTCAGATAGATGATGCTTGATTTCGTTGCCTTATCCTGCTTCAGATTCAAAGGCTGGCGATACACCTCCTCACGCTTCACATCAGTCACAGCCTTTTCCTTTTCAGTCAAAGCTACACTCTCCTTGGTTCCCACCACAAAGAATTTCTTGCCTTCCTTTACGATAGAAAGCAGGGCTGCATCACCCTGGAAGGCTGACAGACCAGCCACATCGCCATCTTTCATCTTGCTTACATCCATCTTGATGATTCCCTCGCAGGTTGGTCCTTCGGTACGGGTACTGATGGTATTAGGAGCCAGGAAGATGTTAGGAACAATACGGGATGTCTTCAGGCGGAGCCAGCCCTTGCGCTCTGTGAGCGACCAGGCATTATCCACAGGATTGTGGTTCCACTGCCACTGCAGTTCCAGTTTATCCTTCGAGAAATCGTCGCTATACACGAGTCCCTTACCGTCATATCCCAATACAGGCTTCTGCATCTCGGCAGGAATATTGCCCTTCTCATCGGTCAGCATAGGCCATCCGTCCTTCCAGGTACATGGCTCCAGCGTGAGCACTCTGCCCACACCACCACGGTCTTGGAATACGATGCCATACCAGTTGCCATCCTTATCATCTACAATCGTACCTTGTCCCACGCCGTTGAATCCGGCAAACTCCGTTTCCAGAATCACCTTCTTTTCGTAAGGACCCGTTATTTTATCAGCACGATAACAAACCTCACGACGAGGATGTCCCTGTGGCCACGAAATCATCAGGAGATAATACTTGCCGTTGTGCTTGATCATGCGGGAGCCTTCGAGCAAACCTTTTTCATCCGCATCACGCTCAAAAAGTTTGCGATGGCTACCTGGAACCACATCCGTCAGGGATGCATTCAGCTGCACCATCTCGCCTGTACCATAAACCACGTATGCCTTATCGTCGTCATCGAAGAAGAGAGCGGCATCATGGAAATGCTGCAAACGGCTGTGGACAGTCCATTTGCCCTCGATATCATCGGCGGTGCAGATATAAGTCTCGCCACCAGGATTATCATTCGGAGCAAAGAGCGCATAGAACTTGCCACGATGATACTGCAGAGATGTTGCCCACTGACCACGACCATACACCGTACCCTCCTTCATGTCATACTTAGGCGAATCGGTAAGTTTAGGGAAGATATAGTTCACGGTTTCCCAGTTCACCAGATCCTTCGATTTCATGATAGGCGCACCCGGCATCAGATGCATGGTGGTACTTACCATATAGAAGCTGTCACCCACACGGATTACATCCACATCAGGCACATCAGCCCAAACCACAGGATTGGCGAAATTCTTCTCAAACTTCCACCAGTCGAA
>CAKQCH010000019.1:0-32653 GCA_934216735.1 uncultured Prevotella sp. | reverse complement strand
ACCGATATGCTGCCTGATATGGCAAGCACCTTCATCAATATCTATCGCCAGCAGGGCCAGTTGCCGGTATGGCATCTCATGGGCAACGAAACCAACTGCATGGTGGGCAACCCAGGCATCCCTGTGCTTGCCGATATGGTACTGAAGGGCTACGTGCAGGATAAGGAAGGCGCTTACGAGGCGATGAAGCAGTCGGCGTTGAGAGAAGACCGCGGCTTGGGTCTGCTCAAGAAATACGGCTATCTGCCTTACGACAAGGAGAAGACCAAGGAAACCGTGGCAAAGGGGCTGGAATATGCCCTGGCAGATGACTGCGTGGCCAAGGTGGCGCGCATGCTGGGCAAGAAGCAAGACGCCAAGTATTTCGAGAAGAGAGCTAAATCTTACAGCACATACTTCGACAAGGAAACCGGATTCATGCGCGGCATCGGTTCCGACGGCAAGTTCCGCACCCCATTTAACCCGTTCGCTGCCGAGCATCGTGACGACGACTACACCGAGGGCAATGCATGGCAATACACCTGGCTGGTGCCACACGATGTTCACGGACTCGTGAAGCTCTTCGGCAACGAACAGAAGTTTGTTACCAAGCTCGATTCGCTCTTCATCGTCACCGGAAACATGGGCGACAATGCATCTCCTGATATATCAGGCCTCATCGGACAGTATGCTCACGGCAACGAGCCTAGCCATCACGTGCTCTACATGTACAACTATGTGGGCCAGCCTTGGAAGGGAGCCCGTCTGCTGCGCCAGACCATGAACGAGATGTATAAGGACGATTTCGACGGATTGAGCGGCAACGAGGACGTAGGCCAGATGTCGGCATGGTATGTGCTTTCATCCATGGGTCTCTATCAGGTAGAGCCAGCCGGCGGCAAGTACATCATCGGCAGTCCTATCTTCGACAAGGCATCGGTAAACGTGGGCAAGGGCAAGACCTTCAGCATCATCTGCAGGGACAACAGCAAGGAGAACATGTATATCCAGCACATCAAGCTCAACGGCAAGCCATACACCAAGTCGTACATCATGTATAACGACATCATGAAGGGCGGCATCCTGGAAATACAGATGGGCAGCCAGCCATCCAAGTGGGGCACGCGCCCTGCCGACCGACCATAAGATTTTTCATGAGATTATTTCATGAGAATGATGTTTTTGAACTGATTATTTTATAGAACTAACTAACAAAAGATAAGAAAATGAGAAAGACTATTTTAGCAATGGCTCTTCTTGCCTCCATGACTGCGATGGCTCAGGAGAACGCCAAGGTGGATGTGCACGCACGCTATACCAAGGTGGTGACACCGGTGGATGGCAAGTACGAATCCAAGCGTCCGCCAGTGGAGGACCGCCTCTTCACCTCCACCGCCGTGGAGAAGAAGATCAAGGAAGTACAGAAACTACTGAAGAAGAACCCGAAGCTGGCATGGATGTTTGCCAACTGCTATCCTAACACCCTGGAGAGTACCGTTCACTACCGTGTGCTCGAAAATGGTGACGACGATACATTTGTATATACAGGCGATATCCCAGCCATGTGGCTCCGTGACTCAGGTGCGCAGGTCTGGCCATACGTAGCCCTCGCCAACAAGGACGAGAAGCTGAAGAAGATGCTGAGGGGCGTGATTCTGCGCCAGCTGAAGTGCATCAACATCGACCGCTACGCCAATGCCTTCAACGATGGTCCTACGGGTGCCGGATGGGTGAAAGACCGCACCAAGATGCAGCCAGACGTGTTCGAGCGCAAGTATGAGATTGACTCCTTCTGCTACCCTATCCGCCTGGCCTACGAGTACTGGAAGGTGACGGGCGATGACTCCATCTTCGGCGATGTATGGATGCAGGCAGTGGAGAACATCCTGAAGACCTTCCACGAGCAGCAGCGCAAGGTGACAGCCAAGGCATATCACTTTACCCGTGTTTCCGACCGTGCCTTCGATACCATCGGTTGGGATGGTTTCGGTGCTCCGGTGAAGCCAGTGGGATTGATTGCCTCCATGTTCCGCCCATCGGATGATGCCACGATACTTCCATTCCTGATTCCTTCTAATTTCATGGCAGTATCATCCATGAACAAGGCTGCCGAGATTCTGAAGCATGTGGCTGAGAAGGATGCGGCAAAGAAGGATGCGGCTCTGAAGATTGCCAAGGATTGCAGCAGTCTTGCCGATGAGGTGCAGGGAGCCTTGCAGAAGTATGCCATCTACAACCATCCTAAGTACGGCAAGATTTATGCCTACGAGGTGGATGGTTTCGGCAACCAGCTTCTGATGGACGATTCCAACGTGCCATCGCTGTTGGGTATGGGCTATATGGGTGATGTTCCGATGAACGACCCTATCTATCAGAACACCCGACGTTTTGTTTGGAGCGAGGACAATCCTTGTTTCTTCCGTGGCAAGGCTGGCGAGGGCATTGGCGGTCCTCACATCGGATATGACATGCCATGGCCGATGTCTATCATGATGAAGTGTTTCACAGCCCAGAGCGACGACGAGATTCGTTTCTGCATGAAGATGTTGCTGAACACGGATGCGGGCATGGGCTTCATCCACGAGTCATTCCACAAGGATGATGCATCGAAGTTCACCCGTCCATGGTTTGCATGGCAGAACACGCTGTTCGGAGAATTGGTGATTAAGTTGATCAATGATGGCAAGGCCGACTTGCTGAACAACTTATAATACACCTTATTATATATATAGAGAGAAAGAGGGTGTGCCATAAGTCCAAGACACACCCTCTTTTTTATTGTTTTCTTCCTTTCTTCATCCTTGTTTTAGGATGAAGGGGTTAGAGATTCTTCACCTCATACAGTTCGGCGAGTTCCCAAAAACGATGGGCTAGGTCGTGGATAAACTTGCGGCCCTTCTCCGTCCATACCAGATAGGTGTGGGTATTCACCCTGCCCACCTTCTCGCTCCTGCCATCACTTGCAGGCGCCATATACGACTTGAAATGCGTGCGGCTCTTCGCCAGCCCCTTGTGGGCGTACTCGGCATAAAGCATATACTGACCGCTCTGGTAATACTGAATGTGTAGGGCACAGAGCGAACGGTTCAATTCCTGAGCGGTGATGCCCAACTCCTTCGCCACCTGCGTGGTGGTGTAGCAGGAGATGGAATCCAGCACATTGTCGCTGTAAAGCGCCTTCGGCAAGAGATCGTCCACCTGGCGCTCAAGGGTGAGGATATTCTCGCTGCCCTTGACAAGACGCACCACCTGGTCGCCCACCACGTCGTTCAAGCGTCGGATTTCCACATCCTGCTCGCCTATCAGCTTCTGCTTCAAGGCAATGTCCTGCTCCTTCTCTCCTATCAGCTTCTGCTTCAAGGCAATGTCCTGAGTCTGCTCACCTATCAGCTTCTCTTTCTCGCCAATCAGCTTCTCCTTCATTTCTAAGTCCTGCTGCAGCTGATAGCAGCCGTTCTTGCGAATCTGCGGCAGCACCTCGGCGGTAACCCAGCGCTTGAACTTTCTTCCCGCCGGCAACTTAGAACAGAAAAGCAGGGCATAGAATCCGCTCTCGTTCACGAAAGTCACCAGTCGGCGAGGATTTGAACGTGTGCCATCCTTGCGTAAACAACCCTCAACGTTAACGTACCATTTCAGGACGTCAACATCATCAACGTGCTGATTCACAGCATGATCTGGTCTCTTATAACCGAGCACATCGCAGAGATCCTGACCACAAAACCATGGCTCCCCCTGCTTATCCGTCAAGGTACGAACCTTTCCGAATTCCGGGTTCTCAAACACGATAACATCTGCTGCCATCATTTTCTCACACTTCGCCTTTGCATTTCTACCAATAGATTTCTTTATCATAAAAACAAAAAAAAGAGATTAAAAATAAGAAATTAAAAATAAATTCTAAACTTTCAATTACTCAAGTTTCGCTAGTGAGCTCCACACGCCCTGAAAGGGCAGAAGCTCCTAGCCCAGGGCAACGCCCTGGGTAATCATGGACGCAAGTTTGTCGCCCTGTAAGGGCAAAAGCTTCAAAAGAATCAGGCAATTTACAAAGCTTTTGCCCTTACAGGGCGCCTTGTTGATTGCTATTATACCCAGGGCGATGCCCTGGGCTAGGAGCTTTTGGGCCTTCAGCCCGTACTTGAACCACTTGCGAAACTTCAATCAATTACAAGATGGTAATCCAGATGCTCTCCTCTCGCTCTCTCGCTGCCGTGATGGCATTGATGATGCGGCGGAGCCATGCCTGCGAATTCACCACCATGCCCCTCGCCTTGTTCTCACCCACCAGCAGGCAGCCCTGGGTGTCATCGGGATAATTGCCGGAATGAATGCGGATGCCCTGGAAACCGGGAACACCCTGCACCAGCGGCAACCACTTTCTGAACCTCGGCGACCAACTGATTACCACCGGATACGTACCCTCGGGAATCGCCGTGTGGCCCGGAACCTTGCGAGCCTTCTCGCCCGATATTCTGCTGAAACGGACATTCTCCTCCTCGGGCTTCAGCGTGATGCCCAGAAGATTGCGCCACGTAGGCTCCAGGGTGTCGCAGAAATAATGCACCTTGTCTAATTTCTTCATATCAAAGGTGTGTTCAAAGATACGCTTGTCGCCTATCTTCTGCCCCGAACGCCAACTGCGCTCCACCTCATCATCCGTTAATAAATAAAGATGACCGATGGTATAACCCATCTGTTTCGCTATGCGCTTAACTACTATTTCCATACTCAAAAAAATTTAAGAATTCAACATATCATTTCTAAAACAACATCAGGAATTCAACATATCCACCACTTTGCCATCCTTGCGATTGCGAAGCTTTTCAAAACTGAATAACTGAATACTGATTACATCCCCCTTGGCACCCTGGGGCGGAATCTTCTTCACATAGTTCCGGTTAACCCAGTTGCGCAACATCGATACCGTGCCCGAGCGGTTCATCCCCAACTGCGAGCGCAGGAACTCAGCCTGCTGAAAACTAAACACATCGGGCAACTGCTGCAGCAGGCTCGCCGGACCACGCTTGCTCGTCTTCTCGTCAGAACCATTCGCACGCTTGATGGCATCGCCAAAGAACTTCATCTTGCAGTAGAGGTCGTATTGCTCGCTCCAGCGGATAAACTCCTCTATCTCAGGCTCCCATCTGTATCCGTTAGCCACATAGAGCACGCAAGCCTTCAGGTAGCCAATCACATTGGCACGGAAACTCAGGTTCTCATAAGTGCGGTCCTGACTCAAGCGGGAAAACTCAGCATGCTCCTCCTTCAGCTTCAGCGCCAACTGAAAAGCTTCTTCGCATTCCACCAGTCCCGAAGCCTGACAGAGGTTCTCGATGTAAGGTTTTAATCCCTCACGATAAGCCTCATCATAGGTGCCGTAAACAGGCATTTCCTCGCCTATTTCACGCTCTGGGATGGTGCAGAAATTAATTCGGCTGATAGGTCCATCGGTGAGCACCTTAGAGAAATATCGCTGTCCCTTCTGGATGGTAGAAGATGCATTCCAATTGAACCGGATGGTAACACGATCGGTAACACTCTGCGAACCTACACGCGTCTGGCCATATTTATTACTTGGGTCAAAAGCGAGACACATAATGCGAAACTGCTGACCACCGTTACCTTTCAGCGCATCAAAGAGGTCTATCTCGTTCAGCGAAGTGTAAAGGAAATGCCCCTGCGCCTCAGCAGTACGCATCACGAAAGCCGGATTGGTCATGTCGGCATCAATCTCCTGGATGATGAGGTTATCCGGTCGCTTGCGCTTATCCTTGTTGGCGCCCTTTCGCACCACCTCGTCCTTCCACTCCTTCTCACGCTTCAGGTTCTCGGCATCTCTCTTTCGGATATCCTCCATGATATACTCGATAGGTTTCTGTACGCAACTTTTACCTGCACCAGTAGAAGCAAGCAACACCGTGGCAAGGGTGGCTTCGTGCTCTACATTATCAATATATCGGAATCGGGTGTTCCAGAGATGCGTGGCAAGTGGCGGGAAGATGGCATGTGCCACGGCAGGCTTATAGACATCCGGCGTGTTGGAGATAAGATGCTCCACCAGCTTAGGAAGCTTGGTGGGCATGGCTGGCGGGTCTGGATAGTGTACTTCATCACCTTGAGCATTTAGAGCATTAGGGGTTGAACTTTCAACTTTTAACTGTAAACTATTAACTTGATAAACAGCAGCCTGCTTCTCAGCCGTGGCATTGATGCGCATCACATCACGTGAGAACGGCTTCGAACTGTCACCATATTTCGCATAGAAATCGTGAATCAGCTGATGGCAGTCACGCTCTTCGTAGTAACTCGGCATCTTCTTCGCCACCACCTTCATCAGTTCGTCTTCACTCATCACACGTGATGCTCCGGCGCTCATGATGGCGAGCAGGGAGGAGTGGCGTGAACCGATGGTATCAATCTCCATACCCTTCAGTCCGGCAGCCTCCTTGAAGAGTTCGAAGGCTATGAGATTCTTCTCGCTGGCATTTTGGGTTGCCACTCCGCCAGCATCTTGAGAAGCTCCAGCAGAGCCGAGATGAGAATCATTAACACGATGGCTATTACCAGGTTGGGCAGGCTGAACAGCAGCGCCAGCATAAACAGCGTTATCGCCGTTAGTGCCCGAAAATCGATTGTCTTCACTTTGAACATTGAACTTTGAGTTTTGAACATTATGATTACTATTAACATTTTCATTTCCCGCAGAATGAATCTGTGGCATCTGTGAAATCTGTGGGAAATTTTGTTTGCCCCTGCCGTCAATCGTCAGCCCCCTCTTCAAGAAGGCCTCTCTTCTCAACGAAATATCCTCTGCGGGCAGCACCACATACCACTCCTTAGAGCGATAAATTTCGGAATCCTTATCCGTGATGAAGATGATTCTCTCAGGCGTGATGCAGCTCTTGTCATAGGGAATCCCCGATGCCTCGCAATAGGCACGCTGCGTCTCCTCGATAGTCATCCCCACCGGCATGCGGATGTCGATGTGCAGCTTCTTTCTGGCCGAATACTCCAGATGCAGCAGCTTGCCCTTCCAGATGGTGTCGCTGCAGTTCAGCTCGCGAGCCTTCTCCAGTGCCTGCTCCACATACTCCTTGTCATCCACGTCCACCGTGGTCTGGAAAAGGAAGCTCTCGGGGTCGGCATCGCCCTGCGAGCGGTGGTTGTTCCTGAAGCGGGCGTAGTGGATGGCTCTGAAGGGCAACTGCCTCTTCAGTTCCTCCCTTGCCTTGGCCGCCGCCTTCCCGTTGGCAGCATCCACGCCCGCCATCGGCTTCTCGCCACGAATCTGCTCCACCAATCCCTTCAGCCACGGCTGGGCTATCAGCTGGTCGTACACCGCCAGGGACTGCAGGGAATTAATCCTCCCCATGTTTCCCTTGCGTGCGGGATTCAGAGCCATTACCTGTTTCTGTTCACTCATGCAAAAAACTCCTTATATTAAATGATTGAGGCTGCGACTATTCGCCAAATTCCATATACCCATATACAGAAAAGCCTCGCAACCAGACTTTTATCATCTGATTGCGAGGCAAAGATACGGCGATAAACAATACTATCCAAGCAAAGAACCGCCGGGTTCCTTCACGGGTTCCCGAGTTCCTTTAAAGGTTCCAAAGTTCCTTTTAGAGTTCAGTTTTCAGAACTCAATCATTCCTTTCACAGTTCAATATTCAGAACTCAATTGCTCCTATCATAGCTCTATATTCAGGATTTCAAACAGAGAGGCAACCACTCTTTTCATTTCCATAAACGGTCGCACCGTTTCGTTTCCTATCGGCTCGAAGCTCCACTGTTTAAAGGGTTTGAAGTAGCATGAAGAGTTACTTATCTTTTTGATATCATTCTTGCACAGAACCACGGGATACCCCTCTGGGCGCACCTCATTCATCATGTGGCAGAAGCCCTCGTAGTCGGTATTCCCCACCAAGCCGATATCAACCGCGGCTCTGAAAATACCAATCCATTGCTTCTGGTATCTCACGATAGGCTTCCCATGCTCATCCTTCTTCTCCATAAGCATTACTACGGCTTGAGCGAAGACTTCTACCGTCATCTCTTTTGGAGGATTCCCAGGATTCTTCATCTCACCAAAGGGTGCTGCATGATGCATACCACCAGGCTCAGGCATGCCACCAGGCTCAGGCATGCCATCAGGTGCAGCATACTGCTTAACTTCAGAAGCAGCATACAACTCCATTTCAGATAACACAACTCTATCAGAATCATACTTCTTCTCCACCTTTACCCCATCGGTGCTGATATAAACGTCACCGCAATCATGGATATCATAATTCCTCACATCATTGCATTTTTTAATTTTAATTTCCATATGCTTATTGTTTTGATTATTTCTTCGATTATTGGCTTGATTTAACACAATTTCATCGACTTTTTTCATTTCCTCATCAAAAAAGTTATTGAAGACGAGCCTATTTATATCTCCCAGGAAGGTCTGGATAGAATATAGGTCTAGATTACTATCACTACAATTAGCAAGTATGCCAATACACATACCAGCCAACAGATGGAGAAGAAATCTATACCGAGAAGGAATCGGGATTAATTCATGATCCATGGTCATTAGCTTTTAAGAGTTAAACTTAATAATCTATCCGCACAAAAGCATCAATTCCTCTTTATTGGAGCGAAACCATAGGATCTGTGTTTCATGGCTACAAAAGTAAGGAAAAAAAATGAAACCGCCATAACTTTTAGCGAAAATCTTTCAATTTTCTATATTTCCCCATCAAAATGCATAAATCCGGTATTTTTATACAGAAATCAATAACAAAGAGATAGTCAAAAGTAAAACAGAACACATCATAACTGACACACAAGACTATTACATAGACCTTGTGTTCTACAGAAAGCACAGCATAGCCCTTCTCCATCGTAACGAGAAGGAATATGCTGTGCTAACAATCAATACTCAATTATGTAGTTTTATTTCATCAGCAGTTTCTTAGTCAAAACATTGCTTCCACAAATTATTTTCATAATAACAACCTGTCTCGGAGCTTTTATGCCAATCTTATTGTCGTGAGTAACAATGCGGTCAATCATCTGTCCTTGCAGATTGTATATAATAACCGTCTTCTGCTCCTTATTATCATCAGCAAAACAAATGTTGTTACCCTCAACACTAAAATCAAACTTAGGATTGTCTGCTGTTATATTTTCAATACCAGTAGGAGTTGTTGAAGGAAGTCCGTCGAGTATAGGGAAGCTATCTTCACCTTGTTTCCATTTCAGCAACGCAAATTTCACATTTTCGAATTCTATAGTATCCTTTCTACTGTTGAGTGTCGCAACAAACCCAGGTGTTTTGGCATCATCTTTTTCCAGGAAGCCTTTCGTGCCACCATCCACGCTTGTATCTATATCTTTCGGATTGCTTGCTAAAGGATTATGCCACCAAGAGTGATAACAACTTGCACTTCTATTGCTATAAAAACTATGTTCTATTTTTTCCTTACTTGAAGAGCCTGCAATTCCACCAATATGATTTTCCCAAACTTTATAAAACTCATCCCAAGCGTTCTCCTGTCTAGCACTATAATCTATATCTCCTCTATTATAGCAATTGTATATCATTCCATAATTTTGACAAGAAATTCCTCCCACGAAGATAGCAGAACGTGAACATTGAAAATTATCATAACTATAGACTTCACTCTTGGTGATACTTTTTACGTCTCCTTCATTACATGAGTTATAAACATACGAACCGCCAATTCCGGATGCATACGCTTGAGCCTCAATGGTACATAGGTCTGAGGTAGCCACGGAATGAGCCGTAACTTTTCCTCTGTTCAAACAGTTGATAATGTTACAACCATTGGCAATACCAGAAGCTGTTGTTGAGACTGTATAATATTGATAAATTATATCTTTAACTGATGCAGCTCCCTTCACTTCACCAAGATTTACACATTTATCGATATAGGTATAATAATCTCCGTGTCCTACGATTCCTGCAGCTTGACCTTGCTCCGTTGTAATTTTACCTTTATTTACGCAAGAAACAATAACCGGGCAAGAAAAGCTTGAACCAACTTCTCCTATAATGCCGCCAGCATAAGTGCCTCCTTCAATATTTCCAGTATTGTAACAATCAGAAATAGTTACTTGATTAACTAGGAGTCCTACAATTCCACCTGCATTATAATCCGCCTTAATATTACCGGAATTATTGCATCTGGTCATGATACCAGATACGCCTCCTGCAATGCCTGCAGCAGAACCTTTACTACTGAAGCTGACTGTATTTTTGCAATCAGATATTTCTCCTTCAATACCACCTGTTATTCCATAACACGAACCTTGCCTTTCTTTGTTTTCTATATTTTTAAGCACACCATAATTACTACATTTTTTAATAATACCATAGCAACCTCCAGCTATTCCTGCTGCAGTACCAGAAGCAGAAATGGTTCCATAATTATTGCAATTTAATATACTTCCCTGTTCTACATACGAATAAACGCGTTCACCATAAGCAACAATGCCATAAGCATTGCCTTTTTCTGCATAAATATCACCATAATTATCACAATTTGATATGGTGCAAGTTTCATAAATGTATCCACAAAAAGGAGCAACATAAGCCCCAACTGTATAAATATTGGCTTTATTTACACAGTTATCTATTACACTTTGCTCTCTCATGGTAAAAACAAAAGAAGTCATTGGGGGAAACATACCTGTATATTCATTTTGTATATTACAATTCTCTCCAATGGTCAAATTTTGAATTTTACCTCTGTCTAGTACGCTCAGAAATGACACACTTTCATTTTCTTTATCTGCCTTTGCCATGATATAATCTATCGTATGTCCCTTACCATCCAAAACACCTGAAAAGGTTTTAATGGCTTTCCAGTAATGTTTCGACAAATCAATATCAGTTTGAAGAATAATACTTTTATCCGAGAAAGTATTATTCTGGCTGTTAGATAAATACGCAACTCCAGCTAATTGTTTAGCCGTGGAAATGTAGAAGGTTGATTTTGATTCGTCAAACCATGAAATGTCATAGTTGCCTTGATCAAGCCAACTTCCGCTTTGTGAATATGCCTGGTTACTCCATAAGAGGCATAAGAAAAGAACAACGAATGTTCTGACATAAAATGTAAACTTGTTCATAGTTAAAAAATTAAATAATTAATAATATAATCGTTTTGGTGCAAATATATGCAATAAAATTGTAATCTACAAACATTTTGTCTTTTTTTAACCGTAATTGTTCGCAAATTCATAGAAAAAGCGCCTATTAATGTTAAATCTTAGCTAATATAACAAAATAGTTACCGAAATATTTGGCGGTTAGTAACTTTATTGTTATCTTTGCATCGTCCAATGAGGACAAAGCGACTTTTATATTTATTGCAACAACATGAGATACAGTGAACTGTACAAGAAGTTAAGGAAGGCAGGATGCTTTCCTCTTCGTCATGGTGGTCGGCACGACAAATGGTTCAACCCAGCCAACGGCAAGGAGGCGCCAGTCGCCCGACATGGAACGGCAGAGGTTCCGCAAGGAACTCTGAAATCTATCTATCGACAGCTCGGGCTTTAAGCTCGGGTTGTCCCTCATGGCTCATGAATACAATAATATAAAGTCGCTTTTGCTTTGATTCAACTTTTAACAATAAAAAGATATGGCAAGAAAGGTTACAGTAGTAGTAGAGACTGGCAAGGATTTGTTCTCTTGCTTCTTGGCGAAAGACTCGGAAGATTTGGGATTCGGCTTATGTGGCGATGGCAAAACGGCACAGGCTGCCATTGAGGATTTCTATGTTTGCCGTGACGAGGCTATACAGGATTTTAAGGAGCAGGGCAAAGAGTTTCCTGATTTGGATTTCCACTTCGTCTTCGATGTCGGCGCATTCTTCAACTACTATCCGATAAGTATCACAGCGTTCGCCAAGTATATCGGTATGAACGCATCGCTTCTTCGCCAATACGCCGCGGGCATCAAGATGCCACAAGGCAAGAGTTTAGAGAAGATTAGACAAGGCATTGCTAAAGTAAAAGGAGATTTAGATGCTGGTATGTTGATAGATAGACCAGTTCTACAATACGTTTAAAGAACAGTTCGGTCGGCTTCTATGCCGATTGTACTTCATGGAATTAAAAATTAAAAGATCGCTTTAGAAGCCCCTGGTGCGTGACGCATCGGGGGCTTTTTCGGGTCAACTGCAAAAGTGTGTGGTTCAACTAATCCATTTACTAACCTCACTGAGCAGCGTGGGTCTTTTTTTTAGTTTTTCGTAATGAAGAAAGCTATACATGCTTAAATGTTTTTATACTTTGTCTATGCATTCAAGCATTAGGGTTCAAGTTCCATTTCGTACTATTTTTATACTCATTTTCCCCTATTTTTTTATATTGATTTTACCTTCCATCATCCCATGTTCCGTATTCAGTTATTCAGTTATTCAGTTTTTTTTTGGAATAGTGCATAGATACCCCTTAGAAAACTCGGGGGTAGAAAAATATATAAAATGTAAATTATATTATTATATTATATATATTATATATATTAGTTAATAAACTTTATTTTTCTATAGCAAAGGGTAATAGGCCGAAAAAAAACTGAATAACTGAATAACTGAATACGAAAGCCCAAAACTATGAGTTGCGGGGCGGAAAACTATGAGTTGCGGAGTGCTAAACTACGAGTTAGGATTTTTAACTAAAAAACGGGGTTAAGGCTGCTGAAAATCGAGCCTTATCACAGGCCAAAATTTGGCGGTTTCAAAAAAAAGCCGTACCTTTGCACCGTGATTCAGATACAACGGATTGCTTTACTTCAAATCACCTGATCAATCATCACTTGATCAATCACCTGATTTACCATCCAATCACTTGATCAATCATCAACCATCTGAACCACATTCAATTCATTTTATTAACCCGATTTATTAACTCTAAAAAACTGAATGATTATGGGAAATTCTAAAGGAACTTTGAAGTACCGCAAGGTACAGCGCACTCCACAGAACGGTGAGAATGCAGGTAAGAAACTCTGGTATGCTACTGCCGTCAGCGACCGTGAGATGGACTTCGAATCGTTCGTTACTCACATCTCAGAGCACGGATCTCCTTACTCCCGTGGCTGCGTGCACGGCGTGCTGATGGATGCCCTCGACCATCTGCAGGAGCTGATTCTCGACGGCAAGAGCGTTCGCCTTTCCGACCTCGGTCTGTTCAGCATCGGCATGACTTCAAGAGGCGAGGAGTCAAGAGACAAGGTCTCTGCAGCCAGTGTGGAGGGTGTTCACCTGATTGTGAGAAACACGAAAAACTGGAGCAACTCCGAGCTCAGAAAGAAGTGCAAAATTGAGAGCATCGACGCCAAGGGAACCGATGCAGGCGATGGTTCCGGCGACAATGGCGGCGGTTCAGGTAACACCACCGGCGGCAATACCACCAGCGGAACGGACGACGGAAAGACTGACCCGGGCAACACCGATTCTGGCAACACCGATTCTGGCAAAACCGATTCTGGCAAAACCGATTCTGGCAAAACCGATGGTGGCGGATCTGACTCTAACGGCGACAACGAGCACATCGTGTTGTAGAAATTGTAGAATAAGAAATAACCACCCATCATTAACCACTAAAAAAGACTGCTTATGACGAAAGAAACCTGGAAAACTCTGATTCAGATTGCCATCTCTATCCTTACAGCCATTGCTACCACGCTAGGCGTTACGAGCTGCTGCGGCCTGTAATGGAAAGAAAGAAGAAAGATGAAAGAAGAACGGAAGTAAGTTGAAAAAAGCCCCTGGTGCCATACGCATCGGGGGCTTTCTGTATTTAAAATGCTACCGCAAAATTACGCTTTTATTTTGAAACCAGCAAGAAAAATCGGGAAAAAACATGGCGGTTTGGGAAAATAATCGTAAATTTGCAATTGAAAACTAAAGATTAGGAATTATGGTAGAGACAAACGATAGAAAATTGCCGGTTGGCATCCAGTCTTTTGAGGAAATCAGAAAGGGTGGATACCTTTATGTTGACAAGACAGATATCATCTGGCAACTTGCCAACAGGGGGAAGAAGTATAATTACCTGAGCCGCCCTCGCCGCTTTGGTAAATCGGTGCTGGTAGATACGCTCGAAGCCTACTTCATGGGCAAGAAGGAACTCTTCGAGGGGCTGAAGATTATGCAGATGGAGACGGAATGGGTGAAGCGACCTGTCATCAGACTCGATATGAGCCAGGCTGGCGCAGAGCCGGAAAGCATACGAAGCTATCTGGACGATGTTTTTCATACCCTTGAAATAGAATACGGAATTACATTACGCCCAGACAGTTCTCTTGCTGTAAGATTCAAGAACATCATTGAGTCAGCTTACAACCAAACCGGACAGCAGGTTGCCATTCTCATTGACGAATACGACTCGCCATTGCAGCATTCCTGGAAAACTCCGCTGCATAAAGCGTGTACCGCTATCTATAAAGAAGTATTTGCCGTATTGAAAGCACAGGATAAATACGAAAAGTTTATCTTCATCACTGGTATCACCAAGTTTACGCAGATTTCTCTTTTCTCTGTGCTCAACAATCTGAGCAACATCAGCTTCGAGCCGGAATATGCAGCCATCTGCGGTATTACGAAAGAAGAAGTTTTACGTGATTTCAAGCCGGAAATCAACAAGTTGGCAGCAAGCAAGGGATGGACTTTCGACGAAGCCGTTGCACAATTGACAGCTTATTATGATGGCTATCATTTCTGTTATGAAAATATGGTTGATGTCTTCAATCCATTCAGTCTTGTCAATGCACTCGCTGATTCCAAACTGAAGAACTACTGGGCTTCATCGGGCGCAACCTCGCTACTTCCTAAGTTTGTAGATAATATAGAAATGAGACTGAAAGATTTTGAGAATTGTCCGATAGACAGCGATACACTGGAGACTTCCGACGTAACAGGTGGCGGAGCAGAACTTTTCCTCTATCAGTCGGGATATCTTACGATAAAGGGGTATATGGATGAGATTTATTTGCTAGGCATTCCAAACTATGAAGTTCGAAAGGCTCTATACAAGATAGTATTGCCAGCCTTGACACTACAATCGGACGCACTAGTAATATCAACCCAGAATATGTTGCTGTACTCCCTAAAGCTTGGCAATCTTCCCGAAGCCATGAAATGCCTGAAGGCGCTTATTGCGGATGTGCCCTACAGCAACAAGAAGCTTGCCAGCATGGACATGGAGGAGCGTTATCGCCTGATTCTGAGTACCATCTTCAATGCCATCGGTTGCCGGGTGGAAGTAGAGAAGATGATTGCTACGGGCAGGATTGATATGGTGGTAGAAGTCACCAACTTCATCTATGTGCTGGAATTAAAGCTGAGCAACAACGGTGGCGTGGTTGCTGCCGAAGAGCAGATGAAAGCCAAGCAGTATGCCGAGCCTTTCAAGGCTGATAAGCGGAAAGTTATCGCCCTTGCCATAGAACTGGATGATATGGGAAAGGGACTGGTTGACTGGAAGGAAGTATAAGAAAACAAAAGAAGGGTCTATACGCCACCCGATTATCGTGGCATATAGACCTCGAAGGCGTTCTGACCCGTACTGCCGTCTATACGCCACCCGATTATCGTGGCATATAGACCCTTTTCTATTGTATCTGTGTAAATCTGTGAAATCTGTGGGACAAAGAACTACGGCTTATGGCTGCAGGGTGAAACCTACTACCAGATACGCCTTCTCTGTGCTTGGGTTGGCTGCTACCTGGGCGAAGACCGGAACACTGAAGGAATCTGTAATCTTCAAATCCTTGGTGGCTTTCACACCAACATGAGTAACGGCAAAGCCATTGGCATCACCATAGAATGATGTAGCAAATGGAACTGCACCTACACTTGCTTCCCAATCACAACCACCTAACTTGAATGGAGCTGTAGCCTCAACGTATGAAGAATAGGCACGGTCGCCATCCTTGTTGACACCATCATTGCCTGCAAAGTTGGTATACCAGTTGAGGGCAAGTGCTCCGAAATCATAACCTACGTTTGCCTCGAAGACATGAGAGGTTTCGTGCGCCTTATAGGCGAAGTACTTCTCGTTAGGCGAATTGAACCAGTAGTCGGTTACGCCGATATGGAAACCGCCAGTCTCGTATGCCAGGGTAAGATCGAACTCCTTGGTATCCTCAGGCTGAGAAAGTCCTACGCTTCCCCAGGCTGTGAGCGAGAGGCCTTTGTATCCGATGCCCAATGTAGGCTGCAGGGAAACGGCTCCCAAGTCCTGACCACGCCAGTAGTACTGGCTCACGATGTCTGCACCCATAGATGTCTCTACCTTATCCTGCGCCATGGCAGCAGGAGCAAATGCCATCAAACCGAGTGCCAGGGCACCCATCTTCTTCATATCTGTAATTTTCTTCATAATCTCTCTTATTTTCGGGTTTATAATAAGAAGCGGTGGAAATCAATCCACCCGCTTCTATTCTTTATATATGAAAGGTATTTTAGTTGTAGCAACTCTCACCATGCTCGTAGATATCGAGGCCTTCTTCCTCAATTCTCTTGTCAACACGCAAGCCGGCAATCTTCTTGATTCCCCAGAAGAGGATAACGCCTGTTGCAGCTGCCCAAAGGTCGATGCAGAGGATACCGAAGCACTGTGCTCCGAAGAAACCGAAACCGCCACCGTAGAAGGCACCGCCGTCGAGGGCGAAGAGACCTGTCATCAAGGTACCGAAGATACCACATACGCCATGTACAGAGCTGGCACCTACAGGGTCATCGATGTGAAGCTTGGTATCAATGAACTCGATAGAGAATACCAGGATGATACCTGCCAAGAGACCGATGATAGCAGAACCCAATGGGCTTACCAAATCGCAACCTGCGGTGATGGCTACCAAACCAGCCAGGATACCGTTCAAGGTCAATGAGAATGATGGCTTACCATACTTGATCCATGATGTAAACATGGTACCGAGACCGCCACATACGGCAGCCAGGTTGGTGGTAAGGAATACGTGGCTGATGGCTACGCGGTTAACCTCGCCAGAAGCAGCAAGCTGAGAACCTGGGTTGAAACCGAACCAGCCGAACCAGAGGATGAATACACCCAGGGCAGCAGCCATCAGGTTGTGACCAGGGATAGCCATGCTCTTGCCGTTGCGATACTTACCGAGACGAGGGCCCAGACAGATGGCACCCACCAAAGCAAGTACACCACCCACGCTATGAACGATGGCAGAACCTGCGAAATCGTGGAAGGCAGCACCAAAGGTGTTCATCATGAATGAACCAGCCTCGCCGTTGCAGAGCCAACCGCCACCCCATGTCCAGTGACCCTCTACTGGGTAGATGATCAATGAGATGAAGAATGAATAGATGCAATACATGGAGAACTTGGTACGCTCTGCCATGGCACCTGAAACGATAGTTGCACTAGTAGCGCAGAACACGGTCTCGAACATCAGGAAACCCTCTGTAGGAAGGTCGCCATGATAGAAAGACAAATCGCCCCAGTTAGGCATTCCGATGAATCCGGCGCCATCGCTACCAAACATGAATCCGAAACCTACGAACCAGAAGAGAACCGAACCGACCATGAAATCGACGAAGTTCTTAAACAAGATGTTCGCGGTGTTTTTACTACGGGTAAAGCCCGCCTCGCAGAGGGCGAATCCCGGCTGCATGAAAAAGACCAACATGGCTGCCAAGAGCATCCACACGGTATCTAATGAAATTCCTAAATCCTGTACACTCATAACATAAAAACTTTAAAGTGTTCTTTTACCTGAAAACTTACTCTCTCTCCTTCCATCCCGCAATCGTTATTTTTCCTGCTCGGCATTATAAAGTGCGATGTCGCCTCTTTCACCTGTGCGGATTCTCACGGTATCCTCTACAGGAATTACAAAGATTCGACCATCACCAATCTCGCCTGTGCGGGCAGCCTCCTGGATGGCATTAATTGTTTTCTCCACGTTCTTGTCGCGAACCACGATGTTCAACAACACGCGCTCAATACTGCTGGTATCATACATGACACCACGATAGATACGCGCCTGTCGCATCTTGCCCTCGCCTCTTACATCGTAGTAAGAGAACCACTCGATGTCGGCGGCAAGCAATGCTTCCTTTACATCCTCGAACTTTGTCTTGCGGATGATTGCTTCAATCTTTTTCATGTCAATCTCTCCTATTATTAAAATTACATTTTGTTTGATTTCGAGTGCAAAGTTACGACTTTTTGCTTAAATAAAGATAATATTTCTTTCTTTTTGTTCTTACTATTTTCATTTGCTTACTATTTGATAAAAGAAAAAGAAAACAAAAATGCAAAATGAAAGCAAATAAGTAATTTCAGCTTTCATTTTGCAATAAGAGTATAAAGTATTATTAACGTAAATCTACCTTCACAATACCAGGCGAACGAAGCCCAGGCTTCAGTTCTCCACCTATATAATATAAGGTATGTCCCCGCATAACTACTTGGGCGCCCGCCCTAGCAAGCAGCGGACTTTCAGAGAATGGAGTTTCCCATTTCCCAGTGTTTAAACTATAAACTAACAAATTATCATTAAACTTATACCACGAAATATCTTTCTTCAGATAATCCTCCTTCGCCACCATGGAATAGGTTCCGCTGATGGCATCCCAGAAGATTTCCTTGTTCACACCTCCGGCGCAGACGATGGCGGGATTGCCCGATGGACTTACCGCCAGCATGGCTGTGGCTCCCGTAAGGGTGAGTTCATCGCCCTTGGCATTGCGTGGCGCAGGGAGCGATGTCCAGCTCTTGCTCTCAGGATGATAGCACAAGCCCGATGTGGCTACCAGGCTCGACTTGCCATTCTCGTAGAAGCCGCCCCATACATAGAGCTCGCCACGATAGGCGGCACACACAGGCTGAACCCTTGGCTCGCCTATCAGCTCTGTTTCGTGCTTCCAGGCTGCATCCTTCTTCTTTGCCGCATCTTTCTTGCTTGTCACGTTTTTCCACGCTGCATCCTTTCCGATTTCCAGGCTCAGAACGGCAGCCGACGGTCTGCCATCCTGATTGCCTCCCACCACGAAAAGGCGGGTATCAGAGAGGCAGACGCCCATGTTATCTACCGAACGTGGCAGCGACGGAAGCGATTTCAAAACCGGTTTGCCACTCTCCCTGTCCAGGTGGAGGCTCAGCACGCTGCGCAATTTCTGCTCATTGTTGCAGCCGCCCACCAGAATCAGACTGTCGCCCGAGCTTACCGTGCCGCCATAGGCTGCAGGCTCAGGCAGATGGCCTATCAGTTGCCAGTCTGGGGTTTCGTCTGCATTGCCCCCCACCTTCGCAGCATAAATGCCCGAATAATACTTTTTCTTTCCAGGCTCAGGGAAATTACACCCACCGGCTACTACCATGTAGTCGCCGATGAAACCACCATAGCAGGCTGATACACCCAGGTCATACCCAGCCTCCCCTGCTGGGAAGCCGGATATGGTTTTGATGTTAGAATACTGTTTTTTAGGATCTGATTTCATTGTACAACAACTATTTATGATTGTAATGATAGAATCTGTATCTCCACGGAAGGTAGAAGCCGGAAGCCCATCGCTGTTCACCAGATTGGCTCGGGTAAACGGTTGCCATCCGTATCTCACGAATCTCGGAAGCTTGACCTCAGGAGATGTCAGTCTCACCTGGTCGCCCTCTATCTTCGCCTGTGCCGGATAGAACATACCCTCTTCCCCGGCTATCTCGAAGCAGCGAGGCGATTGGCCATCCGATGTGCGGAGTCCATCGCCATAGGCAAAGGATACCACCAGGGCATTGCCTTCTCTTTCCACCTTATTATATATAGGGCCTGATGGGGTTACGCCGTGACCATAGGTCTGGTTCAATGCCCAGCGACCCAGGCGCTCGCCCACAGGCTGCTTATTCGTCGGATGCACATCAAGAGAGTCACCATAATCAGAAGATACCGCCATTCCGGTATTTGGAATTGACTTCATCAATCGGAGCTGACTATCTCTGAACCAAGTCCAGGAAGGACGGTTCAAACTAGACAGCTGCACGAAATAGAACGGCATCTGCGGATTCTTCCAGTTGGTTCGCCAACTGTCTACCAGCAGGCGGAAGAGCTGACTGTGGGCATCCATATTATGCGCATTCGATTCGCCCTGATACCAGATGACACCCTTGATGGGATACTGCTGCAGGGGCAGGATGCCGCTCTCGTAGAGATAGCATGGCTCGTAAGGATGACGGCCCAGATGGGTGGCATCGTTGGTGAGGTTCCTGGCTGCTCTGCCACGCACCCAATCCTGGATAAAGTCGTTCTGCAGCCAGTTGCGCAGGATTGCCGGGAAGCGGGTTTCCAGGGTGTTTCTATCTACCCAAGCCTCGGTAGGCGCACCGCCGATGGCATTGCATATCAAGCCCACTGGCACCTTCAGACTATCGCGCAGCATCTTGCCGTAGTAATAAGCCACGGCAGAGAACTGGGCTGCCGTCTCGGGGGTAGCCCCCTGCCAGGTGGTATTTTTGTAATACTGCAGATGGTTCAGCGAATCCAGGCAGGATGCCGGCCATGCCACATCGTAGGTTTCCCAGCGGCCCTTCATGTCGAAGAGGCGCAGGTCGGGATCGTTTGCCTGGGCGATGTCACGCTTGCCGGTGGAAGCCTGGTTGAGTCGGAACGCCATGTTCGACTGGCCTGAGCACAGCCACACTTCGCCCACTGCCACATGGTGGTACTCCTTCTTCTGCTTGCCCGCCTGGATGGTGAGCGTATAGTCGGTGCCCACAGGCAGCGGCTGCAGCACTACGCTCCATTCGCCCCGGTTGTTGGCGATGGCAGAAGCCTTCTGCCCGGCAATGCTCACCGTTACCTGGTCGCCCGTATTGGCGATGCCATGGATATCCAGCGACTGATTGCGCTGCAGCACCATGTGGTCTGTATAGAGAGAGGACATCTGGAGTCCGCCATAGTTTCCGGTGATGCCGCCATAAACGGTTTTTGCCAGGATGCCTGCCCCTTCCGGGTTGGGATGGATGGCATCCGGCAACAGGTTAGGATAAGGATAGAGGGGTGCATGAAAATCGATGAGTTCTGCCCCACTCACCCGAGCCACCACCTTGATGGCTTCCTGTATCTCATCGTGCCACTGCTTGGTACCCGAAATGAATCGGGGATGGCGGTGGGCTATCGGCGTCATGCAGGCCAGGATAAAGCGTACCTTGGGATTGGCAGAACGCAGAGAGTCCATCAATGACAGATAGTCCTTTACGAATTCGTCTCGATAGTTAGGCCAGTTTCTCGGGTCGGTATCGTTGATACCCAGGTGGATGACGGCGATGTCGCCCTTGAAGGCCATCGCCTGCTTATATTCCTGCTGCTTCATATACGGACGGTGGCCGTGGTTCAGCAGGGTGGCACCCGGTTTTCCGAAGTTGCCTACCAGATATTTGTCGCCCAGCATTTTCTGCAGTTGTACAGGATAGGAGAAATGCTCTCTATCCTCGATTCCCGTGCCATAGGTGATGCTGTTGCCCACGCAAGCCACCTTGATTTTCTGCACAGTTTTCTTTCGGGCAGCCTCAACGGAGAAGGAGCCCGTGAGGAGCATCGACAGCACCAAGGCTGTCAACGCTCCCTTAGGATTGATTAATTTATCATACAACATAACCTATATACTATAATATTACTCGTCGAGGATAGCAGCCGTGAACATCCACTTTACGAGGCGGGTCTCCTTAGAGGAGAACTTGCCCACAGGAAGCTTCAGCATCAGCTTATTCCAGCCCTTCTTCAGGGTAATGTCTATCGCCGGACGAGACATGTAATTCTCATTCTTCAGCGTAATCTCGTTAGAGCGCTCGGTGTTCGTGTTCTCCCAAACAGGAGGCATGATTTCCTTGCCGTTGATCCAGGCACGGCTGCACTTGTAATCCCAAGTGCCCTGACGGGGAGCCAAGTCGCTCTCTGAACGGCTGTAGTTCTGGAACTCCAGCGCCAGCTTCGCCTTTCTTTCCTTTGAAGAATAGATCCAGCGGGTGGCATAAGCCGTATGGTTCTCCTGCGGATTGGCATAGAAGCCGGGAACCAGCGTGCCCCATACATGGCGCAGATAGATGCCGTTGCCGATGATCTTGCGGGTCTTGTAAGTCTTGCCCTCATACTGATATACGGAATCTTCTTTCTCCTCAGGAGGAAAGACCTTGTTCAAATCGCCTCCGTTAGGGAAGGCATCGGTAATCTGCCACTCGCTCTGGGTCTGGCAAACGTATGGGAAGGGAACCTCTTTCAGCCAGGTTTTCTTCTGCCACAGCAGGCGGTGTTCAAACTCCTTGAACGCAGCCAACTGCTCCGGCTCGTCTTCCCACAGCAGGGTGCCCTTGCCGTCAAAATAGCAGTTGCCGCCTCCACGCCAGGCACGTTCTGCCAGGGTGAGCATATAAGGATAGAAATTATTCTCAGCCAACAGCTGTGGGGTATTGTCTATGAAGCGGTCGTTCCAGAAGGCTACGATGCAGCCAGCCAGGTCGTCGCTGCCCTCAGGCTGGTTGTAGATGCGGCTGTTGAACATCGCCACCAGGTCGGCATAGGTATCGAAATGGTTGGCGTAGTGGAATCGGCAGTCGATGGCAGGGATGCCCTTCTGTGCCTTTCCACGATAGCTCCAGAGCTGCGTCATGTCGATTTCGCCCGGTTTATAGTTCCAGCCAGGGTTATAGGAGATAACCTTCTTGCCCTTGTCGCGGATGTATTTCACCATCATCGGAACGAAATCCGGATTGGTGAACTGAACCTCGTCGGTTCCTATATGGAGATAAGGTACATCAAAAGTAGCACATACCTCATCGATGATATCTTTCAGAATCTGCGTGCCCTTCTCGCTCTGCATATCGGTCTTGAAAGTACGCTCAAAGGCAGCACTGTGTCCCGGCATATCGATTTCCGGAATCAGGAGCACCTGGTGCTGCTTGCAGAATTCCACCAGTTGGCGAGCCTCATCTAATGTATAATACTTTCCTTTCTCGCGCTCCATATTTTCAGGTGCATTGAGCTGCGGATATTTCCTGCATTCCAGTCGCCAAGCCTGGTTTTCGGTGAGATGCCAATGGAAAACATTGATCTTGTATCTGCTCAGCAGACTGATTTCACGCTTCAGTTCCTCTAGGGGAATATAGCTTCTGCCCACATCGTGCATGAAGCCGCGGATGCGGAAGGCAGGCCAGTCGGTGATGTCACATTGTGGCACCCAAGTCTTTTTATTTTTAGTGTATTTTAGTTGTTCTAGTGTCTGTCGTCCCCAATACATACCCTTCGGGGTGGTAGCTTCCAGAAGGATGCCTTTCTTGGTAATTGATAGATGGTAAGCCTCTTCCTGGAACTTGGCTCCTTCAATCTGGCTCACATATTTCTCCTCCACCGTCAACTCGCCGCTGGATTTCTTGCCGTTGAACTGATACTTCTGAGGCAGAGGCAACAAGGAAGATGGATGATTGGCAGAGATGCCAGCCATGCACAAAAATATAGAAAACACAAAAAGTAAGAGTCGATTCATATTTTTTATTTAGGTTGATTCTGATGAATTATTGTTATTCACAAAGTTGATTTAGAAAGAGAGTTTATGAAGAAGAGAGGGAACAGAATTCCCTCTCTTCTCTTTTATAATCAAACAAAACGATTTGCCTCATCGGCGAAATCAATTTCCACAATAGGCTCCTTATTTGTCGTAACCAGGAGTCTGGTGCAACAGACCGTTCAAGCCGAGGGTGTTCTCATCGATAGGCCACAACAGCTTATCGGCATGAGCAGAAGTATACTTGGTAACATACTCAGCACCCATCAGTCGGAGGTCGTACCAGCGCTTACCCTCGAAGAGGAACTCGCGGCATCTTTCCTTCAATACAGCCTCGATGACATTGGCATCGCTGCCTACGAAAGAGTTGTTGGCATAGAATGAAGCGTCTGTATCATTAGGATAAGCCACCTCAGCCTGGTGAGCATTGAAGTACTCCTCACCGTAAGCACGCTTTCTTACCTCGTTGATTTCGGCAGCAGGATCCTCGCCCAGCAAAGCCTTAGCCTCAGCCAAGCCCAGCAGGCAGTCAGCGTAGCGATAGATAGGATAATCATCGAGCCACTGGCGTTGGTTGTAACCCTGAGGCAGGGTGCCCTGGAACTTATACTGGATGTTACCTACATACTTGAGGGAACCATCCTCGTTCTTGGCATAGATATCCTTCAAGCTACCAGCCTTACGGGTATCACCGTCACGATAAAGCTCCTTCCACATATCCTTGTTGAGAGATATACGCATTACACCGTCCATATTACTCATGGCAGACTCAGCCAGAGAAGTACCATCAGCCTCATAGTAGTTCTTGAAGAACATAGAACCCATCACCAAAGTCAAGCGGAAGGTATCATTCCACATAGTCTTCTCATCCTTGCCGTAATAAACAGCGTAGATAATCTCCTTGTTCTTCTTGTTGTTAAAGGCAAATACCTTGGTAAAGTCGTTCTGCAAAGCTACGTCAGCCTTCTTCACGTCCTCATAAGCAGCCTTGGCAATCTGATAATCAGCGTTACCGCCGCCCATCTGCTTACCGCTCCAGAGATAAGCCTCACCCTTGAGCATCTTGGTAGCAGCCAGAGACCAGTAGTTTCTGCCGTTGGTAAACTTGTAGTTCTCGCCGTAAGCCTGCTCAGAAGCCTCGATATCCTTCTTGATCTGAGCCATTACCTCAGCTGCAGGAGAAGCAGCCTTACCCATGTTGCCGATGCTGATGTCGCTACCCTTGGTATAGTCGGTTACTACGATGACATCGCCATAGGTTCTCAACAGCTGGAAGTACATGAAGGCACGCATACCATAGGCAGAACCCAGATAGTTATTCTTGGCAGCCTCCTTGATAATATTGGTATTCTCGGCCTTGGCAATCATCAGGTTGAGCTGGTTGATAAATCCATAGCAGCCGCCATAGTTGCTGATGGCTGGACTTGCCTGGCTCAAGAGGTTGTTCCACATGAACTCATATCCACTACTTGCCTCACCAGAGAAAGGACTGCCACCATAGAGATTGGTACGCATCTCACCCCAAAGGTAAAGGTTGAAAGTGCGGTCGCGGAACATTGCCTGGAGACCGGTATTGGCTGAACTGAACTGGCCTTCTTCCTTCCAGTAGCCAGCATCAGTAATCTCACTTTGTGGTTCTACATCAAGACAGCTAGTCATTGAGAAGACCATGCAGCCTGCTGCAAAATATTTCAAAAACTTTTTCATTTTAGTCAAATTTTAGAATGTTACAGATAAACCGAAGAGTAATGTGCGTGGTGTTGGGTAACGACCGTTGTCAATACCTGCACCATAACCATTATACGCTGCTGGCTCTGGAGAAGCTCCGTCATAACCAGTGATGTAGAACAGGTTCTGACCTGTTACATAGAGGGAAGCATTCTGCATGCCTACTCTGCTGATCCATGTCTTTGGCAAGTTCCAGTTGAGAGTAATCTCGCGCAATGCCAGGTAGTCGCCCTTCTCGTAGAAACGGGAGCTGTTACCGTTGGCTGCGGTGTAACCGTTGTTCTCACGGGTGATATTCATCTTGTTCAACTGGTCTGCGTATGTGAAGACAGGAAGGTCTGCATCGCGGTTGGTCTCAGACCATGTATCCTTTACCTTGTCGATGAGGTTGAACGAGCCCTGATACTGTCCCAAAGAACGAGCCTTGAGGTCGTTGTAGATGGTGTGACCCAAAGAGTAGTCGAAACGTGCATAGAGAGATACGTTCTTGTAACCGAATGTTGTGGTGAAACCACCAGTCACATTAGGGAAGATATTACCTACTACCACGCGGTCGAGCTGACTGATATGGCCATCGCCATTCACGTCTTCCCAGCATACATCTCCTGGCTCGATTGGCTTCCAGCCATTAGACTCCTTATACTTCTTACCGGTTGCAGGGTTGATCTGGTCTGCAAGACCTGGACCATAAAGATGTGCGATGTCGTCAACACGTTCGTTGGCATTTGCCTTTACATCGTCCCAATCTCTGAAGATATGCTGCTGCTGGTAACCTACCAGGTCGCCCAACTTGCCACCTTCACGGTATCCACCAATCCACTTGGTTGGAGTCTTGCCGTTGGCATCTACCTTGCCTGCTGCTACCTCGTAACCACCAATCTGGTTGTTTGGCTTGTCGCTGCTTGGCAACTGGAGAACCTTGTTGGCTACAGAAGTGAGGTTGGCTGTAACATCCCACTTGAAGTCCTTGCTGTTGATGATATTGGCACGTACCTCCATCTCGAAACCAGAGTTGCGGAGCTTACCCAGGTTGGTCTTCATGCTAGAGAAACCGGTGTAACCTGGCAAACTGATATCGGTAAGCAAGTTATTGGTTGTACGGTTATAGTAATCGAGGATGAAGCCCAGACGGTTGTTGAAGAAACCGATATCGAGACCTGCCTCGAACGACTTACTCTGCTCCCACTTCAACGCAGTGTTGGTAAGGGTTGAGTTATAGTAACCAGTCTGACCGCCATAGTTGCCATACTTCTTGTAAAGACCATAGATATCGAAGTTACCGATACCGTTTACGTTACCGTTGATACCATAACTTACACGTGGCTTCAAGTTGCTGATAACGCTGGAAATCTTAGAGTTCTTCCAGAAGTCCTCCTCCATGATGTTCCAACCTGCAGATACACCTGGGAAGAAACCCCAGCGGTTGTCCTTCAACTTAGAGATACCGTCGTAACGATAGGTGAAAGAGAAGAGATACTTCTGCTTGAAGTCGTAGTTCACACGACCGAAGAGAGACTCGATACGGTAACCGGTCTTGCTGCTGCTTGTAGCCGTGCGGTTAGCACCTACGTTCAGGGTATGGATGGTATCGAATGGAGAGTTCTCTGTACTTGCATTAAAGTTAAAGTACTGATAGTCGAAGTACTCACCACCAATCATGGCATCCACATTGTGATTCTCGAAGAAGGTATCGTGATAGTTCAGGGTACCGCTCAACTGAATCTGAGTGAAACGAGAGATGTTGGCATAAGCACCACGGGTCTGGTTAGGAGAACCCTGGTTCTGCTGCTGGTAAGACTTGTTGAAGCTCTCGTACTGGTAATCGTAGTGATACAATGAAGAGTTTCCGGTGAATACCAGTTTCTTAGGGATGATGTTCAAATCGAAGCCCAGGTTGTAGGTCTGCTTGCGTGTACCATCTGTACTTGTCAAGCGAGAACGGTAGTACTCTGGGTTACCGTCACCTGTACCCCAACCAGAAGCAGGAGTGCCATCCTCCAGATATGGATTCCAGGTAGGACGCTGCGAACGGGAACGATAGAAGAACTCGTATGTACCGATCCACAGAGAAGGCTGCTTAGCCCAGCTGTAGGTAGTACCAGCCTTTACATTCAGGAAAGGAAGTACCCAGTAAGAACCGTTGAAGGCACCATTGAAGCGCTTGTAGCCTGTACCCTTGACAGCACCATCCTCGTTGTAGTAGCCGAGACTTGCAGAGAAGGTACCCTTGTCGTTACCGCCAGAAAGGCTCAGGTAGTGATCCTGTGTGATGGCTACATCGTGGAAGGTTGCATCTTCCATCTGACCGCTATAGTCCTTATAGAGAATCTGCTTGCCCTCGTAGTATGGGTCGTCCATTACCTGCCAGCCCTCGCTCTGGAGATGCTTAGTATCATCATTGAGATAACGGATATCGAACAACTTGTTACCGATACCATAACCCATCTGGTTATCTACAGAAGCTGCACTTGGAGCATTATTGGTATAACGCTTGTAACCCAAACGGTTGTAGTAGATGTAATCATGTGCATTGAGGAAATCGTAACCCTGACGGGAGAAGTTCATACCGAGCTTAGCCTTGTAGTTAACGGTTGTCTTACCAGCCTGACCATTCTTGGTCTGAACCAGAATTACACCACCGTTGGCACGGGCACCGTAGATAGCGGTAGAAGCGGCATCCTTCAACACCTGGATTGACTCGATGTCGGAAGGGTTGATATCGCTCAAGCTCTCACGGATGATACCATCCACAACGATGAGGGCACCATTGTGGCCACCCGTGATAGAAGCACCACCACGCAGGGTGATGTTAGGGCTTGCACCTGGCTGACCAGACTCGCTGATAACACGGAGACCTGTTACTGTACCCTGCAACGCATTACCCACGTTGCTGACAGCAGCCTTCTCCAATACCTTATTATCCATCTTAGAGATAGCAGTGGTCAAGGTGGCACGTTTCTGCTGACCGCCATAACCTGTTACCACCACCTCGGCAAGCACCTGCTTGTTTTCGCTCATGGTTACGTTGAGAGGCTGACCCTCGAACTTGATCTCCTGCGTATCGAATCCGATATAAGAGATGACGATAATGTCGCCCTTCTTCACGTTGCTCAAAGAGAATTTACCGTCCAAATCGGTAACAGCACCATTGGAAGTACCCTTCACGAGTACGGAAGCACCGATCACGGTCTCTCCAAGGTCATCAACAACCACACCTGTACAGGTAGAGGTCTGCTGCGTAGCACTCACTGCCAAGCTGTTAGTACCTGCGAATGCTGGCGAAGCGCCCATGCATCCCAAAGATACTGCCATGACTAATTGTTTCAAATCTGAGTTCATGTTCATAAGTTGATAATTAGTTATTGTTATTTATATCTATTATTTGTTATCTGCTCAATGCTCAGGTTATAGAATCGGATGTCGTAATAATCATCCGTCTGAGTTTTAGGATCTCTGAAAGCATTCTCCTCCAGGAGGAAGTAGATGCTTCCATTCTTGCCCTGAACCATGGTTGAGTAAGCCGATGTTGTGTTGCTCAACTGATAGCAGCCTTCCCAGTTCTTGGCAATCGCCTCTGGAGTAGCATAATCAGCAGGAGTCTCTAATGCCTTGTAGTAGATACCTACATTGTTACGGCCTGGACCCACCGGAACACTCTGCAGGAGCAGTTTCACCTTCTTGCCGTTCTTCTTGGCATCCACCATGAGAACCTCGCCATTGCAAGAGTTCTTATGGGCAGCAACACCCATATTCTTGGCATCAGAAGCTACCACCTTGCCCCAAGAGCCTGTGGCTGTCTTCTTATCCTCATAAGTATAGATGTTGATGTGGCGTCCACCCATCGCACGGCTGCTGAGCAACACATTGCCGTTTGGCAACTCTTCTATCTTAGCCTCATCTCCATAAGGAGCAGCCTCGGCTACATTCTTGCCCAAGACATTCCAGGTCTCTCCGAAGTCATCGCTATAGAGAATGCGGTTACCGCTGCGGGTACACAACACGGTATAGACACGATAGTACTTGCCCACCTTGATCTGCTTGCTCTGGCAGATTCTACCACTGGTAAAAAAGGCTGATTCCACTTCTGGCATGAGGTCGTAAATCTGCTTGGTCACTTCCTCGCCATACCATGTCTTACCCTCGTCGTCGCTGTAGTATCTACCCATCATCAGGAGATGACCACGCTTAGACTCCCAGTAGCCGATGCCGCCCGATGCACACATCAGGAGGATTCTGCCGCTCTTCTTATCTACTACGACAGCCGCATCGCCATGGGCGCAGTCGAAACTGGTAGCGATACCGTTTCCACCCTTTGCCACCATCTGCTCAGGAGAGCTCCAGGTAGCGCCCTTGTCCATACTGGTCTTCATCACGATGTCGAGATGACGGCCGCCACCAATATCCTTATTATGATAACGATGATCGGTAAACGCAATCAACTTTCCCGACTTACACTCCACGATGGCAGGAATGCGATACTGTGCATCCTTGTTAGAGAAGACGGTGAGTCCTTCCTGAGCGTTCACAGCCTGAGCCTCAACAGCCATGACTGGAGCATCGCCCACCAACTGCGCTGCCATCATCTGTGCTGGCATCAGAAGGGAGCAGCCCATCGCTGCCAGGAACAAAGCCTTGCTGGCATTTGCTGATAACATCATTTTTTTATTCATAGGTTTAAAATCTTTATTACTATATAGATTCAAAATCTTTATTTAATATAAATCAGATGCTGATTTAACTAAAGAGAACTGACTGAGGAAATCTACATACTCGCTGACCACTGCCTCGGCAAACTTCTTGCCCTTTTCTGCCGTAGCCAAGGCTGGGTTTCCGATTCCTGTATCTGTGGAAATCATCGACCAGTTGCGCGGTATCCATATCTTTCCGCTGCTCAATGCCGGAATACGGAAGCCCTTGGCGGCTCCTTCGCCTGCATCCTTCAAGTCTACCAACTCAGGATGATAATGCATCATCACAGAGGTCTCTACCTCGTCGGCATGATCGCCAGGATTATCAAAATATTCCTTAGGATTACACATCTTGAACCATTCGCTGGAAGCGATGATGAAATCCGGATCATCCACAGCCAAGTCGCGGATCATGTTCTTGAAACAGTTGCCGCCATGGCCGTTTACTATCAGCAGCTTTCGGATGCCCTGATGCTGTAATGCCTCAACTATATCTTTCAAGATAGCCTTCTGGGTCTCGTATCGGTAGTGAATACAGAAGTTTACATCTCGCTGCCCCGGGTTCTGTGCGCCCATCGCCACCGGAGGAAGTACCATGCATCTTACGCCTTTCTCGGCGTAGAGCTTCATGGCTGCCTCCACGGCAATGCTTTGCGAAAGAATGCAGTCGGTGAGATAGGGCAAATGCAGATTATGAGGTTCCGTTGCACCCCAAGGTAACATCGCCATCTCATAGCATTTGCCCCTCACTGTACTCAAATTCGAAATAGACAAGTCTAATTCTTTTCTCATTGAATCATTAATCTTTGTTCAGGATCTCCTGGCACAATGTATATGCCTTGATCATCATTCTAGGAATGTGGAACGGACCCTTGAAGAGATTGCCCTTTGCCGGCTGTGCCACGGTTCCGTCTCTGTGAAGATAGCCATACCACTCGCCGAACTCGGCATCTGGGAAATGGGCGTAGGTCCACTCGCTGATGCGCTGGTGCTTGTAGATGTACTCGTCGTCGCCCGTAGCCAGGTAAGCGTAGAGCGAAGCAATGATGGTTTCGGTCTGTGGCCACCAGAACTTCATATCCTGTGAATAATCCTGCGCAGGAAGATTCCGGCAGTCTCTGAAGTTGATGATGCCGCCATACTGCTTGTCCCATCCCCAGTCCCAAGACCAGTCGAAGATCTGCAGTGCCATATCGGTTATCTCCTTGTCCCAACCTCTCAGCTTCGCCTCTTCCATGATGAACCATGAAGTCTCGATGCAATGGCCTGGGTTGATGGTGCGGCCCATACAGGTATCCACAAATTCACCGTTCATGCCCACCGTCTCCAGGAGACACTTGAACTCTGGGTGGATGAAGTACTTCTTCAGTTTGGCGATTGACTCATCAATCTGCTCGGTGAGCTTAGGGTCGTTGATAACCTTGCGGATGCATGAACCCACGTTGATGAGAATCATGATGATGCTGTGGCTCTGCAACTGCACTGATTCCTCGAACTTAGGAGCCAGGATGCCTGGTGTGGTGAGGAAGCGCTGGGTGTCCTTGAAAATCTGCAGGGCACGCTCGGCATACTTCTGGTCGCCTGTAGCCAGGGCATATTCTGACATTGCAATGGCTGCGAAGGTCTCAGAGAACACGTAGCGGCGCATGCGCAATGGCTTGCCCTCAGCTGTGACAGAGAAGTACATTCTTCCGTTCTCGTCGAAACAATGGTTCTCGATGAAGTCGAGCGTGCTCTTCGCTGCTTCCAACCACAACGGGTTTTTCTCTACATTATTATATGCATAAGCGCAGATGAAGGCAAATCGCCCCTGGAACCATACCGACTTGGTAGAGTCTATCAGACTTCCGTCTCTATCCACACAGGTATAGACGCCACCATTCACCTTGTCCCAACCATGCTCCATCCAGAAGGGCATGATGTTCTCTGTGAGATCGGTCTTGTAGGATTCAGCCCACTGCTTGATATATTCTTTGATATTCATTCTTATCGATTTAGTGGAATTACTGATATTGAACATTAAAACTTGTTGCAACAATCAATCTTTATTTTTTAAAACTGGTTGCAACGGTCGAAGAAGTGGATAGCCTCCAACTCTTTCTTCATAGCCTGCTCCTCCTCATCGGTCATGTTGCGGAATGGGGTGCGGTTAGGACCCAGGTCGAAGCCCATCAGCTTCATGATGCGCTTGCCGCCCACGATATTACCACGGTAGTGGCAGATGACATTGATGACCTCCTGAGCGAAGTTCTGCTTCTCGCGTGCTGTCTCGATGTCGCCGTTCTTCCAAGCCTCGATGATGCCAACCAGCTCCTTACCATTGTAGTTGGTAGTTCCGCCGATGCCACCCTGTGCACCGCCCTGAGCCAGGCTAGGCAGGATGGTCTCATCCTGACCGTGGAGCATATCGTACTTGCCGTTCTTGTAGAGGCGGCACTGGTTGTACTCGTAGAGGCTCTCGAAGGTATATTTGATACCGGCGAAGTTAGGAATGCGTCCATCCACAGCCTTCAGCAAGTCGAGCATTGGCAGGTAAGCACCGTTGAAAGCAGGAATGTGGTAGTAGTAGAAAGGAAGCTCTGGAGCTGCAGAAGCAATCTCCTCGCAATACTTCACCAGTTCCTCGATGCGACCGATATGTGGGAATGGAGGAGCCATTGAACCGATGCCCCAAACACCCAACTTCTGTGCGTGCTCAGC
>CAKQCH010000018.1:0-32716 GCA_934216735.1 uncultured Prevotella sp. | reverse complement strand
GCCACCTTGTTGTATCTTCCGTCGTCCATGCGCTTCATGGAGTGGAGGATGCGTCGCTGTACGGGTTTCAATCCGTCTTCGATATGCGGCACTGCTCGCTCCAGAATTACATACGACGCATAGTCGAGGAACCAGTTCTGGTACATACCGCTGAGGTGGTGTACGGCGGATGCATCGAATCGGTTCACCGGCTTATAGTCGGAATGTTGTTCCTGAGCATCAGAATTCCCCAAATCATCAGGATTTTGGCCTTTCAGCTCGTTTTTATCTTTAATTTCGTCGCTCATATATCGCTTTTAATACTTATTTTATTAATTTATGGCAAAAATACAACATTTTTTCGAGAAAAAGGCTTATCTTTGCAGAAAATTTAAGAAAAATAAGATTTAATCATGGCACAAGAAGATGTTTTTAAGAAAATTGTAAGCCATTGCAAGGAATATGGCTTCGTGTTCCCAAGTAGTGAAATTTATGATGGCTTGGCTGCCGTTTATGACTATGGTCAGAACGGTGTTGAGCTCAAGAATAATATCAAGCAGTACTGGTGGCAGAGTATGGTGTTGTTGCACGAGAACATTGTAGGTCTCGATGCAGCTATCTTCATGCACCCTACTGTATGGAAGGCTTCCGGTCACGTTGATGCCTTCAATGACCCATTGATTGATAACCGCGACTCCAAGAAGCGTTATCGTGCCGATGTGCTCATCGAGGATCACATGGCTAAGTATGAGGAGAAGATTGCCAAGGAGATTGCCAAGGCTCAGAAGCGCTTCGGCGACAGCTTCGATGAGGCTCAGTTCCGTGCTACCAACCCTCGTGTTCTGGAGAACCAGAAGAAGTTTGATGACCTCCATGCCCGCTACACAGAGGCTATGCAGGGTCCTAACCTCGAGATGCTGAAGCAGATTATCGAGGACGAGGGTATCGTTTGCCCTATCAGCGGTACCAAGAACTGGACAGACGTTCGTCAGTTCAACCTGATGTTCTCTACCCAGATGGGTGCTGCCAGCGATGCTACAAGCAAGGTTTATCTCCGTCCTGAGACAGCTCAGGGTATCTTCGTAGATTATCTGAGCGTTCAGAAGACCGGCCGTATGAAGTTGCCATTCGGTATCTGCCAGATTGGTAAGGCATTCCGCAACGAGGTGGTTGCCCGCCAGTTCGTATTCCGTATGCGTGAGTTCGAGCAGATGGAGATGCAGTTCTTCTGCCAGCCAGGCACTGAGATGAAGTGGTTTGAGTATTGGAAGAAGGTTCGCTTGGCATGGCACGAGGCACTGGGCATGGGCAACGAGAACTACCGTTACCACGACCACGAGAAGTTGGCTCACTATGCCAACGCAGCTACTGATATCGAGTTCAAGATGCCATTCGGCTTCAAGGAGGTGGAGGGTATCCACAGCCGTACCAACTTCGACCTTTCTCAGCACGAGAAGTACAGCGGCCGTTCTATCAAGTACTTCGATCCAGAGAAGAACGAGAGCTATGTACCTTACGATGTGGAGACCTCTATCGGTGTAGACCGTATGTTCCTCAGCGTGATGTGCCACTCTTACTGCGAGGAGAAGTTGGAGAATGGTGAGACACGTGTAGTATTGCGCTTGCCAGAGGCATTGGCACCAGTGAAGTGTGCCGTGTTCCCATTGGATAAGAAGGATGGCCTGCCAGAGTTGGCTCACGAGATTGTGGATGAGTTGAAGTTCCACTTCAATACCCACTATGGCGATCCTAAGGATTCCATCGGTAAGCGTTACCGCCGCCAGGATGCTATCGGTACTCCATTCTGTATCACCGTTGACCACGAGACACCTAAGGATCACAAGGTAACTCTGCGTTATCGTGATACCATGGAGCAGGAGCGCGTAGCTATCTCTGACCTTCGTGGCATCATCGAGGATCGCGTAAGTATCACCAGCGTATTAAAGAAACTTGGTAATGAAATTAAGAATTTCTAAATATCTCTTCTTGCTCGTGATGGCTGTGTTCGCCCTGTCATCATGCAGCGAGAACGATGACTCCTATGATGCGTATGCCAACTGGCAGGAGCGCAACGAACAGGCTTTTGCCGATACGCTGGATTACGCAAAGAAGATGGGAGAGAGCCAGGGATGGTATGTGTACCGCAACTGGAGCCTGGAGAACCAGACACCAAACAAGGATGTCAACGGCGTGAATGTGCCGCTGACCTACAAGGATTGCGATAACATCATCGTTCATGTGCTCGAAAAGGGCGAGGGTACTGCAAGCCCGATGTACACCGACTCCGTGAGGGTGAGCTATCGTGGCAGCCTGATTCAGACTACTGATAAGGATGGTAGCGTGAATGCGGGATACGTGTTTGATAAGACCTTCGAGGGTACTTACAACAAGCAGACCGCCATGCTTTCTACCTTTGCCGTGAGCAATGTGGTGGATGGCTTTGCCACTGCCTTGATGCGCATGCATCCGGGCGACCATTGGATGGTTTATATCCCATACCAGTTGGGGTATGGTTCGAGCACCAGCAGCAGTTCTACGATTCCTGCCTATTCGATGCTTCGCTTCGAGATAGTGCTGGATAGCTACTTCTCCAAGTGATATTCTGTGAGATATTCAGTGTGATTACACCTTATTATATATAGGGAGGTGTTCACCTTATTATATATAGGAGATTTTCCACCTTATTATATATATAAGGAGATATATGGGGCGTTCCCAGGTATGCCGGCAAGGCAACCTGGGAACGCTCTTTGTGTTAACAAGCATTTCGTTAGTGTTAACAAGTGTTTGTGTTCGCACACAATTTGTTGACTTACGTCAAAAAATGTTAGTTTCATGCATTTTTTTCGGGAAAAGTATTGTGGTTTCAGAAATTTGTTGTACCTTTGCATCAGAAAAAATAAGTTTTAGGTTTTTAGTTAGGTAATAGATTTTATTAGGTTTTAGTTGTTAGGTAAAAAATAAGTTAAGATTGTTGTTCATAGGTTAGGTTTTTAGTTTAGGTAAAATTAGATTGTTTATTCAAAAATGGGTGTTAGTTAAGGTATAGAAAGATTGATTTATTCAAGGATGACAAAAACAGTACTGTTCTGCTACGGCGGAAGTTAAGTTTTGGGAAAAACAAAGGTACGACAAATTTTAAATTTAAATAGAAAGTGGCGTTCCTCTTTTGAGGATCGCCACTTTTTGTGTCATTTCATTAAAAGAGAAAAATATGTTATTCAAGAATAAGACAGATTATCTGATGGAGTCGATTCGCAAGGGAAGGGCGATGACTCGAAGGGAGAAACTCAACCTCATCGTGGGGTTGAGCGTGCCGTCCATGCTGGCGCAGATTTCCACCGTGATGATGTTCTTTATCGATGCATCGATGGTGGGACATCTGGGAGCTGAAGCCTCGGCTAGCATTGGACTGATTGAGTCAACCACTTGGCTCATAGGAAGTTTGCTTTCGGCAGCTGCTACGGGATTCTCGGTGCAGGTGGCTCATTTCATCGGTGCCAACGATTTCAGAAAGGCACGTCAGGTATATCGCCATGCCCTGATATGCGGTTTGGCGTTCAGCCTGATGCTCACCCTGGTGGGTGTGGCCATCCATGGCTATCTGCCCTATTGGTTGGGTGGCGGCGACGACATCGCCCCTTTCTCATCCCGCTATTTCCTGATATACAGCCTCGTGCTGCCCTTCGTGTTCCTCTATCACATCTCCGAGATGATGCTCAAGTCGGCAGGCAACATGCATACGCCCAGCGTGATGGCGGTATTGATATGCCTCTGCGATGTGGTGTTCAACTATATCTTCATCTATATCCTGAAGATGGGCGTAGTGGGAGCGGCATGCGGCACGGCGATGGCATACTTCTGCATCTCGCTGCCCAATCTCTGGATTTCGGCATGCAGCAACAGGATTCTGAACCTGCGGCAGGATAAGGAGCCGTTCCGATGGGTGAAGAGCTACGTGAATCATGCCTGCCAGATAAGCATCCCGATGGCCATTCAGAACATCCTGATGAGCGGAGCGCAGATTGTGAGCACCATGATTGTGGCGCCTTTGGGCAATATCGCCATTGCAGCCCATTCCTTCGCCATCACCGCCGAAAGTCTCTGCTATATGCCGGGTTATGGCATCGGAGATGCGGCAAGCACCCTGGTGGGACAGACTCATGGAGCCGGGCGCATCGACCTCTGCAAGAGCTTCGCCTATCTCACCGTGGGATTGGGCATGAGCGTGATGGCATTGATGGGCGTGGTGATGTTCGTCTTTGCACCCGAGATGATAGGCGTGCTGTCGCCGGTGGAAAGTATCCGCGAATTGGGCACCATCTGCCTGCGCATCGAGGCTTTTGCCGAACCGTTCTTTGCGGCGAGCATCGTTACCTATAGTGTCTGCGTGGGAGCGGGCGATACGAAGAAGCCTGCCGCCATCAATCTGGGAACGATGTGGCTGGTGAGGCTCACCCTTGCCTACGGGCTTTCGAAGAGCTACGGATTGGAGGGCGTATGGATAGCCATGGCCACGGAGCTTACGCTGAGAGGATGCCTCTTCCTGGTGCGCCTGTTCAGAGGTTCATGGCTGAAGAGCTTTAGGGTTTAATGTTAGTTTTATGTTAAGATTTGCAGGTATTTGGAAAGATAATCTCCCAAATACTTGCAAATCATTTTTATTTTGAGTAATTTTGCAGTCGAAATAACTAATAATTGCATATTTATTAATATTCAGCAGAGAAAAAATGAGATTAAAGAAGATTTTCGCAGCGGCACTGCTGCTGCTCTCTGTGGGAAATGCGACGGCACAGCAGATGCCTCCTATCCCAGTGGACAAGAATGTGAAGATAGGCCATCTCGACAATGGATTGACCTACTACATTCGTCATAATGCTTTCCCTGAGCATGTGGCAAGTTTCTACATCGCTCAGAAAGTGGGTTCTATCAATGAGAATGATGACCAGCGCGGTTTGGCTCACCTTCTGGAGCACCTCGCCTTCAACGGTACCGACCACTTCAAGGGCAATTCCCTGCAGGATTACCTGCAGAGCATCGGTGTGGAGTATGGCAGAAACCTGAATGCCTATACCAGCATCGACAAAACCGTTTATTACTTCACCGATGTGCCTACCACCCGCACCTCGGCAGTGGATTCCTGCATGCTCATCCTCAAGGATTGGAGCAACGGCATCTCGCTGACCAAGGAGGCTATCAACGACGAGCGCGACGTGGTACACAACGAGTATCGCATGCGCATGGTGGGTCAGCAGCTCATGCTGGAGCGCAATCTGCCTAAGCTTTACCAGGGCGATAAGTATGGCTATCGCATGCCTATCGGATTGATGAGCGTCATCGACGGATGCAAGCCAGAAACCCTGCGTGCCTACTATCGCAAATGGTATCGCCCAGATAATCAGGCTATCATCATCGTGGGTGATGTAGATGTTGACCATGTAGAGGCTCAGATCAAGAAGCTCTTCTCAGGCATCAAGGTGCCTAAGAATGCAGCCAAGGTGGTGCCAGTGCCAGTGGCCGACAACGATACGGCCATCTACGTAATCGACAAGAACAAGGAGCAGAAGTTCGACATGATCAACATCATGATGAAGAGCGAAGCCTATCCTGATTCCTTGAAGGGCGATATGAACTATCTGGTAGAGGGCTATCTGCGCGGCGTGGTAAGCAGCATGTTCGAAGCCCGCCTGTCAGAGTTGGCACGTGAGGAGAACTGTCCGTTCCTTCAGGCAAGTGCCGGTGTGGGTCCTTATCTCATTTCTGATACCAAGGACGCCTTCTCCATTTCGGGAGTGGCTAAGCCAGGAATGGTGAAGGAGGCTTATGCCGCCATGCTGCGTGAGGCTAAGCGTGTGCGCGACTTCGGATTCACAGCTACGGAGTATATCCGTGCCAAGGAGAACTTCATGAGCAGCATGGAGACCATGTATGAGAACCGCAACAAGATGAAGAACGAGCAGTTCACTACCCAGTATGTAGACCATTTCACAGACAATGAGCCAATTCCATCGTTGGAAGATGAATATAAGATTTATCAGATGATGGTTCCTAACATCCCTCTCGAGGCCATCAACGGTGCCATGAAGCAGGTGATAGCAGAAACCGACACCAACTTTGTGAGCATGGTGTTCATGAAGGAGGCTGAGGGCGTGAGCTATCCTACCGAGCAGCAGCTTGCCCAGATTGTGAAGCAGGTGCGCGGTGAGAAGCTGGAGGCTTATGTAGACAACGTGAAGCAGGAGCCACTGATGGCAACGCTGCCTCAGGCAGGAAGCATCAAGAAGATTGAGGAGAACAAGGTGCTCGGCTTCAAGAAGCTCACCCTCTCTAACGGAGCCAAGGTGATATTGAAGAAGACCGACTTCAAGGATAATGAAATCCGATTCTCAGGAACAGCCAAGGTGGGTTATTCTGCATTCCAGAACGACCCAGTGAACGCAGCCAATGCTTCTACCGTATGGGAAGTAAGCGGATTGGCCGGTTTCACAGGCAACGACCTGCAGAAGATGCTTGCCGGCAAGCAGGTGAGTGTAGGTCTCACCATGAGTCCGTTCCGTCATGGCATCGCCGGTACTTCTACTCCTAAGGATGTGGAGACGATGATGCAGCTGCTCTATCTCTCGATGACTAACCTTACCAAGGATGAGAAGGCTTTCGAGAATCTGAAGAATACCTATACCACCGTGCTCTCCAACAAGAGCAACAACCCTAACATGGTATATCAGGATTCTATCCAGAGCACCCTCTACATGGGCAACAAGCTGGCACTTCTGCCAGAAGCTGAGGATATCAAGAACATCAACTACGACCGTGTGCTCGACATGCAGAAGCAGCTCTATGGCAATGCCAAGGACTTTACTTTCTACTTTGTGGGCAACTACGATGAGAAGGTGCTCCTTCCACTCATCGAGCAGTATATCGCTTCCCTGCCAAACAAGGGCATGAAGCTGAAGAACCAGGAGATTCCTACAGCCAAGGGCGAGGTGAAGAACATCTTTACCAAGGCGATGGAGAATCCACAGAGCCAGGCACGCGAGATGTGGTTCGTGAAGTTGCCATCTTATAATCCTAAGACGGCGGTATTGGCAGATGTTGCTGCCCGATTGCTGGAGATGAAGTATCTGCGCAGCATCCGCGAGGAACTGAGTGCGGCTTACAGCACTGGTGCATCCTGCGGTCTGTTCTTCGATTACGACGGCAAGGTGGCACTCACCCTCAACGCCATGGCGCAGCTGAATCCTGATAAGGTGGATGTAGCCGTTCCTTGCTTCTTCAAGGGCTTGGACGAGACGGTGGCAGCTCCTGATGCCAAGGACTTGCAGAAGGTGAAGGAAATCCTTTTGAAGCAGGCTGGTGTTGACGAGAAGACCAACAGCTACTGGATGCAGGTGTTGAGCATGTATGATCTGCACAAGGTGGATACCCACAGCAACTACCGCGAGCTGGTGAAGGCTGTGGATGCCCAGCAGATTTCCAACTTCCTGAAGAACGTGGTGCTGAAGAGCGGCAACCACTTCGAGGTAATCATGAAGGCGGAGAAGAATAAGTAACTTGAATAAGAAGTAAGATATGAAAAAGCCCCGTTGCCAGACGAAACGTTCCGGTAACGGGGTTTTTTACTTTTTCTTTCTTTTCCCAAAAACTACTTTTTCAAATTAAGAGTCATTCTGAAAAAATCTCTCTTCGAAGGATTCAAATCCTTGTCAGCTTCATAAACCTAGAAGAAATTCATCTCTTCTCTTTTTGCTGTGAAGGACTTAATCTCTTCTCTTTGCCTTAGAGGCAAGGGCCTCGCGGCGATCCTGAAGAATCTGCTGGCACTTGTTCAATGCCTGATTTTCATTACTCGTGTTTACCTTAATTAAATCATTCATAACCTATTGTATTTTTATTAACGCTGCAAAGATATTACATTCTGATAACATTTCGGTACACAAAACGATATTTTTGGGGTAATTATTATTCTTTTTTGATTTAAGTCAAAAAGATGAATCATTTGCACTAGCTTTTGCACGAAAATCAGCATTTGAATAAACCATCTGCACTCCCATCCGTCTATAAATCGTGCAGGGTGATTAGAAGGAATGCTGATAATGAACAGAGGATGAACCGAAAAAATAGGGAAGCAGGAAGAGAAAAAGGGGATTTCCCTTTGTTATTTCCCGAAAAATGCCGAACTTTGCACCCCGAAAGCGTGGATATCGATATAAGATATATGGTATAAGAATAAGATAATATAATATAGAAAGTAAAAGGAAAGTAAAATGAAAAAGGTAATTCTGATGGCTGCCCTCGTGCTCGCATGCACAGCAGGCAGCAATGCTAGCGCCATGAACGAGGCAGCGCTCAATGCCTCTAACTCGGAGTTGATGCCAGTGAAGAAGACTACAAAGAAATCAACCAAGAAATCTTCTTCAAAGAAATCAACCACCAAGACTACCAAGAAGTCAACTACAAAGACTTCTACAAAGAAATCAACATCTACATCTACAGATGCAACTACTGGTGCTACAACTTCAGCCACAGCTGCTACCACCACATCTACTGCCAACACTGCTGCTGCCAGCAGCAACACTAGCTCTACCATCGCCAATGTATTGGGCGGATTGCTCGGTGCAGCCACAGGCAACACATCTGGCAGCACTTCATCTGCCGGCAGCATCATCGGCGGCCTGCTGAACAACGTAATCGGTTCGGGCACATTTTCAAAGGAAGATCTCTGTGCTCATACCTGGAAGTACAGCAAGCCAGGTTGCGCCTTCACTTCAGAGAACCTGCTTGCCAAGGCTGGCGGCGAGATTGCTGCCAGCAAGGTGGAGGAGAAGTTGAGCACCTATTATAATAAGTTTGGCTTCAGCAGTTCAAATACCCAGTTCACTTTCACCACCGACGGCAACTTCTCTGCGCAGATTGACGGCAAGCCATGGCAGGGCAGCTATACCTTTGATGAGAAGACTCATGCCATCCAGCTGAAGGGACTTCTGCTGAGTGCTTCTGGCTATGCCACCAAGACCACCAATGGCATCAGTCTTCTCTTCGACCAGAAGAAGCTTCTCAACCTCATCAAGATGCTCAGCGCCTTCAAGGGCAGCTCTACTCTCAGCGCAGTGGGTACCATCGCCAACAGCTACGATGGCATGCGCGTAGGTTTCGAGATGACTAAGTAATTTGAAGGATAGAATCTATAACTGAGCCTTCTGTTGAAATGGGCTCAGTAGATGATAATCGCCCTGTAAGAAGTAAAGCATCTTTCAAGCTATGCTTTGCTCTTTGCAGGGCGATTTTTCTTGTTTATTTCACGTTCAGTTTCAAAGTCTTTACATCCTTGCTGTTGGTTCCTATCATAATCTGGAAGTCGCCAGGTTCTATCACGTGCTTCAGATCTGCGTTGTAGAACTTGAGCATATCTGGGGTGATATCAAAGCTTACCTCCTTACTTTCACCTACTGCCAGATGGATGCGCTGGAAACCTTTCAGTTCCTTTACAGGGCGGGAGATGCTGGCTACCATGTCACGGATGTAGAGCTGCACAATCTCGTCGGCATCGCGGGAGCCATTGTTCTTAACGGTGACGCTAGCTGTAATCTTCTTGCCATCCTGCCATTCGGTAGCCTCCTCATTGCTGATGCCGGCCTCCTGGCTGCTCAGGCGGAAGTTGCTGTATGAAAAGTAGGTGTAGCTCAAACCGTAACCGAAAGGATAGAGCGGACCATTGCTTACATCCAGACAGTTGCTGGCAAACTTGGCAAACTTCTCATTATCGTCTGCTACAGGGCGACCGGTTTTCTGATGGTTGTAGTAGAGAGGCTCCTGACCGGTAGTCTTAGGCATCGAAGTGGTGAGCTTACCCGATGGCGATTTGTCGCCAAAGATGACATCGCAGAGTGCATCGCCCATCTCTGAGCCTCCAAACCATACATTCATGATGGCTGGTACATGGGTTTTCTCCCAAGTAAGAACCGTAGGACGGCCCGCAAAGTTGAGGAGTACTACAGGCTTGCCCGTCTTCAGGAGTTCGGCAAGCAGTTCGCGCTGTACGTCCGGCATCTCCAGGTTGGTACGGCTACCGCATTCGCCACTCATCTCGGCACTTTCGCCCATAGCACATATAATGACATCTGCCTTTTTAGCTATCTTCAGCGCTTCAGCCTTCATTTCGGCCTCGTTGCCCCAGTTTATCGGCTTGCCGAATTCGCCGTTTTGCTGTAGTTCCTTATTGCGCCAGATATTGCTTCCCTGGGCATATAATAAGGTAGCTTTTCCGGCAAGAGCATGCTCCATTGCCTCCTTGATGGTGGTATATTTAGATGGTGCCTGTGCCACGCTCCATGTGCCGGCTATGTTGTTTCGGGTGTCGGCAAGCGGACCTATCAGGGCTATCTTTCCTTCCTTCTTCAGTGGCAGGATATTGCCTTCGTTCTTCAGAAGCACGAAGGTTTCTGCTGCTACATCGCGGGCTGCCTGACGGTTCTCTGCGGTATAAATCTCGCTCTTGCTGCGCTTGGTGTTGCAGTAGCGGTAAGGGTCGCTGAACAGGCCCAGTTTATATTTCGCTTCCAGAATGCGGCGGCAGGCGATGTTCACATCCTCCTCGCTCACCTTACCTTCTGCTATGCTCTTTGCCAGATGCTTTACGAAGGCGTTGGAGCACATGTCCATATCGGTACCCGCCTTCAGCGCCTGTTCTGAAGCCTCCTTGAGGTCTTTTGCCGTTCCGTGCTGCAGAATCTCGGCGATAGAAGCGTAATCGGTAACCACGAAACCGTTGAATCCCCACTGCTTTCTCAAGACATCGGTCATCATCCATTTGTTGGCTGTAGCAGGTATGTAGTCGATGAGATTGAATGAAGACATTATGCTGCCTACGCCAGCCTTCACCACTGCCTCGTAAGGTGGAAGATACTGGTTCATCATGCGCATGCGGCTCATATCTACCGTGTTGTATTCCTTTCCGCTCTCAACGCCTCCGTACAGGGCAAAATGCTTCAGACAGGCCATGATGCGGTTAGCTCTCAGAATCTCTTCTGTGCGCATATCCACGCCCTGGTAGCCCTGAGTCATCGCTGCTCCCATCACGCCGCTCAGATAAGGATCCTCGCCATTTCCTTCGCTTATTCGTCCCCAGCGGGCATCGAGTGCAATGTCTACCATAGGAGAGAATGTCCAGTTGATGCCGTCGGCACTTGCTTCCTTGGCCGATACTTCGCCTACCTTCTTCATCGCCTCGGTATCCCATGAGCAGGAAAGGGCGAGAGGGATAGGAAACATCGTCTCGTAACCATGAATCACGTCCATTCCTACGAGCAGCGGGATGCCCAGACGGCTGTTCTTGATGGCGATTTCCTGCAGAGCCTTGATTTTATCGAGCCCTTTGATATTGAAAACTCCGCCCATGTTGCCCTGGGCGATATCGCTGCCTACCTGAGTATCAAGTGCGCCGCCGGTGGTGATGTCGCCAGCTACCATCAGGTTCAGCTGACCAATCTTCTCCTGTAGCGTCATCTTCGCCATCAGTTGGTCGATATACTCCTTCATGGGTAGAATCTTGCCTTTCTTGGTTGTGGCAGTTACTTTTTTCTTAGGGGCTGCGGTATGGGCGATAGCAGGTGCTGCCATAGAACCAGCCAAAAGAAATGTGAGTGATAAAAGTGCTGTTCTCATTGTTTATTATGTTAATTGTTATTTTTGATACTTATTTTTGCAAAGATAATGCAAAAGAGCGCAATGAAAGCTGCTTTCAAATTGCCGAATGCAGCTTATCTTCTGCAAAGATAATAAAAAAGATGATACGATGTGCGATAGAAATGTTAAAATGTGGATGAACTTTTCTTTTTAGATAGGAATGTGTCTGATAATGAGATGGATAAGAAAAATTGAGAATATATAAAAAGTGGATGCGGTATAGACGAAAAATGCGAAGAAATCTATATTTTTTCTATATTAGATTTTGTCGTTTCCGTTTTTTTTATTACTTTTGCACATGAAACCTCATGAAAATAAATCAATCTTAAACGGAATCAAGTTGATGTATCGCATAAATGAATTATGGGGAAAGGCATTCTTCTTCCTGCTCTTTGTCTTGATGCCTCTTTCTCTTGCAGCAAAAACAACAGATAATATAGAGCAGCTTTTTCAGAGTCTGGACAACGCCATTGCCCATTCGGCTGATTATGTGAAGGTACGTGAAGCCCGAATTCGCGATTGGGAGCAGAAACTGAAGACCGCCAGGCGCCTAAGCAGTAAGTATGATGCCTGCTTTGCGCTCTTTGAGGAATACCGCTCCTACAAGAACGACATGGCGCTGAAATACATCAACCAGTGTATGGAACTTGCCTTCAGAATGGGCGATAAAAAGAAGGTGGGGAATGCCAAGGCGCTGCTTGCTTTCCAGGAATCTACCACGGGCGATTATGCCGAATCGTACGACCTGCTGAAGTCTGTCAATATCGCTGATCTTGATGCTGAGGGCAAACGCAACTACCTCTGGGCTTGTCAGCACCTGTATGGCGAGATGGCATATTATTCCAACGTTCCTTCCTTGAAGAAATATTATGCCGGCAAACATAATGCCTATCAGGCTGCAATAGACAGCACATTCAGCCATGATGATGACCTTTATCTGCAGATGCAGGAGGTGAGGGCACGCGATGCAGGCAATATGAAGGAGGCTTTGCGATTGAGCGATAAGCGGCTGGCGATGACGAAACCGGGCACCCATCAGTATGCCATTGTACAGTTTTATCGCGGCTTGACCTACAATCAGTTTGGCGATGAAGAACAGTTCCTCCGCTGCCTCTTGCGTTCTGCTATCTGCGATGTCCAGTTGGCTGTGATGGACCAGGGGTCGCTCTGGGAACTCGCCAATCTGCTCAACGCCGAACCAGGCGAGCAGAAGCGCTCTCATGAGTATATCAAGTTTGCCTGGAAGTCGGCTACCGTTTTCAATACGCCTATCCGCAGCCGCCAGATCATGCCTGTGCTCACGCAGATTGAGGAGGGATATCAGAAAGAACTTTCTTCGAGCAACCAGCATCTGCGGCTCATGGTAGCGTGTTCAGCCTTGCTTCTCTTTGTGGTTATGCTCTTGCTCTACTATGTCAACAAGCAGCGCAAGCGCATTGCTGCTGCCCATCATAAGCTGAAGGAAACCAATCATGCCTTGCAGTTGGCAAATGAGCGTCTTAACGAGATGAACCAGTCGCTCAACGAGAGTAACAAGATGAAGGAAGTATATATTGGTCGATTCCTGCGCCTTTGTGCCATCTATGTCGACAAGATAGAGACTATGCGCAAGCGAGTAGTGAAACTGGTGAAGGCAAGAGAACTCAACAAGTTGCTGGAGCAGATGCAGGCTGGCGAGGCCTACATGGGCGAGCTGTATGAGTATTTCGATTCCGCCTTCCTGAAGCTCTTCCCTGACTTTGTTGAGGAGTTCAATGCCCTCTTGAAGCCTGAAGAGCGTATCGTGCTCGAAGATGACAGCCGTCTTTCTACCACTCTCCGTATCTTTGCCCTTATCCGTCTGGGCATCGAGGACAGTTCTAAGATTGCCGAGTTCCTTCACTATTCTGTGAACACTATCTATAATTATCGCGCCAAAATCAAGAATAGTGCCATCTGTGACAGGGAAGAGTTTGAGCAGCGTGTGAAGCTGATTGGCATGAAATAATAAGTCAAGCTTTTTTTTTAGTGAATAGAAGTTTGACGCTCTATTTCAAGGCGCCAAACTTTTAAACATGCTGAAGTTTCGCAAGTAAGCTCCTAGCCCGTACTTGAACCACTTGCGAAACTTCAGTAACATGTATAGAGAAGCTGTGTCTCATAAGAGTAAATGCTTCGGGGTAGTCATCATTTTTTTAAAAGAGTTCGAAGGCTTTCTTGAGCTTCAGATTATCGGCTGCATTACCAACAAGAGCTTCAAACTTTCCTGCTTCAGCCTTCCAGGATGAAGAAGCCTCATCGTAGAAACTGAGGGCCTCCTTGCTGATGGTGATGCTGATATCCTTGCTCTCGCCTGGCTGGAGATGAACCTTCTGGAATCCCTTAAGCTCCTTCTGAGGGCGGTCTATCGATGCCTCGACGTCGTGGATATAGAGCTGAACCGTCTCGGCTCCGGCACGCTTACCTGTATTCTTTACGTTTACGGTAAAGGTGATTGTGCTGTCCTGCTTCATCTGTATCTTGTCGCTGCGGAGATTAGAGATGGCAAACTGGGTGTAGCTCAAGCCGTGACCGAATGCAAAGGTAGGCTTGATGCGCTCCTTATCGGTCCAGCGGTAACCTACATAGATGCCTTCCTTATATTCCTCATCAATGATGTTGCCCTTCGTGCTGGCTCCACCTTTCTGGCGCCAGGTTCCCGGATAGGTATTGAGTGCATGAGCACCTGTTTCCTTCAGCGAGTTGACCCATGTAAACGGCAACTTGCCGCTAGGGTTTGCATCGCCTGTAAGGATGCTTGCAAGGGCTTCGCCGCTCTCCGAACCGATGAACCAGCCCTGTACGATGCCGGCAACCTTAGCCTTCCAAGGCATAGCTACCGCATTGCCCGAGATGTTGACATAAACGAAGTTTCTGTTTGCCTTAGCCAAAGCCTCGATCAGCTTATCCTGATGGTATGGCAACTCATAATGCTTGCGGTCGTGACCCTCACAGTCCTGGAAATCGCTCTTGTTCAGACCACCAAACATGATGACATAGTCGGCTGTCTTGGCTTTCTCTACGGCTTCGGCTATCAGTTCAGCCTTGCTGCGCTTGTCTTCCAGGTTCTGGCCGGTTGTAACGCCATTGTAGTTGCCTGTTACATCGCCCACATATCCGCGGGCATAATCTACCTCGATGCTGTCCTTGCCCAACCGCGTCTTCAGACCATCGAGAGGCGAAATCTCGCGCTGTACCTTGAGCGAAGAAGAGCCTCCGCCTACGGTCATCATTTTGATGGCATTCTCGCCTACTACCAGTATGCGCTTAGCCTTCTGGGTGTTGATAGGGAGCACATTGTTCCTGTTCTGGAGCAATACGATGCCTTCCTCAGCAATCTGTCTGGCTGCAGCATAATGGCTCTCGGAACAGAGGAAACCATGAGGGCGGTTCGGATTCATCGTGGTGCGATAGAAGAGGCGCAATATGCGGCGCACCTTATCGTCCAGCTCCTTCTGGGTGAACTTGCCTTCCTGTATGGCCTTCATGTAAGGCATGGAGAGATAATAGTTGTCGTAGGCATTGGTAGCGCCCATCGTAAGACCGTCTGTCCAGGTGCCGAACTCCATATCCAGCCCGTTCTTTACAGACTGCTCCAGGTCGTGGGCACCGCCCCAGTCGCTTACCACGACACCATCATACTTCCAGTCGCCCTTCAGAATCTTGTTCAGGGTCCACTGGTTGTGGCAGTTGTGCTCATTCTTATATAGGTTGTAGGCTCCCATGATACCCCATGTCTTACCCTTCTCAACAGCCGCCTTGAAGGCAGGGAGATAGATTTCGTGGAGAGCACGGTCGCTGACGATTACGTTGACCTGATGGCGGTATTCCTCATCGTTGTTCAGGCAATAGTGCTTTACGCAGGCTGATACGCCCTTAGACTGCAATCCCTGGATATACGGCACTACCATGATGCTTGCCAGGAACGGATCTTCGCCCATATACTCGAAGTTGCGGCCGTTGAGAGGCGTGCGGTAGATGTTGACGCCAGGACCCAGAATCATGTCCTTGCCGCGATACAGGGCTTCTTCGCCCAATGCTTCGCCATAGATGCGGCTCATCTGCGGATTCCATGATGCGGCAAGACAGGTGAGGGCAGGGAAGGCTACGCAGGAGTCGTTGGTCTGACCAGCCTGTTCCCACTCATCCCACAATACGTCAGGACGCACTCCGTGAGGTCCGTCATCCGTCCAGAAGTCAGGAAATCCCAAGCGTGGTACACCGGCTGATGAAAACTTGCTCTGAGCATGGATGATGCGTATCTTCTCTGCCAGCGTCATGCGGGAGATGGCATCATCGATGCGCTGCTCTACCGGCTTGGTCTGGTCGAGATAGACTGGCAATTGTCTGGTAGTCTGCTGTGCCTGAGATGGAGCGATGGCTGCAACCGACAGGACACATGATAAAATGAACTGTTTCATAAGTTATGAATATTTATTATGGTTTGTTTATTTGTGCAGTTGTTTGTTTTGCACACCGCCTCTCACGTTTTTTGTGCGTTTAGGCGTATTTGCTCATTCATCTGCAAAATTACTAAATAAATAATGAAAAAATGGTGGGTGATAAGTGAAAAGTGGATGGGTGTAAAAATGGGACTTTTTGTAAACCGCTGATAGTTAGGGAAATAAATGCGTTGCTGTGCGAATGAAAAGTGGCAGGGTGTGAACACTGAAAAATGCTGATTTAACTTTTTAAGGGTGTTCCAGTCTCATTTCCTTTATTTTAATCCATCCACTTTCATGTAGTTGTTGAAAACTGCTAAGTGTTTGAAAATTAACAATATAGGCTATTTTAGAAAAGTTTTCGTTCCACTTATCTGTTGAAGGTGCTAGGAATTATCAAAAAATCATATTATATTTGCAATCGAAAACACGGCTTAACGCATTTTAGAAAATGCACAGCCGCACAGTCTTATACATTATTATAATAGAGTGAACTAACAAATAGAAATTTTTTCTAAACTAATAATCGAATATGAAAACAAAAAGTCTATTGCTGGCGACTGCATTATTGATGTCGACGTCAGCGCTCGCACAGAAAAACACCTTCAAAGGTGTCGTGTTGGATGACCTGGGTGACCCCGTTATCGGAGCCACCATACAGGTTAAAGGCGTCAAGGGTGCCGGTGCAATTACCGACCTTGATGGTAACTTTGTCATTGATGCAGATGCTAACCAGACCTTGGTTATTACCTACATTGGCTACAAGGATGCAGAGATTCGTCCTTCAGCCAACATGAAGATTACTCTGAAACAAGACGACAAAGCTCTGGACGAAGTGGTTGTTGTAGGTTACGGTGTTCAGAAGAAGAGCGTCGTAACAGCAGCTATCGCTAAAGTGAGCACCGAAGATTTGGCTGGCAAGAGCCCGGTGCGTGTTGATAACGCATTGAAGGGTCTGGCTGCCGGTGTCAACGTAACTTCTTCTTCAGGTCAGCCTGGTGAGGGTTCCAAGGTTCGTGTACGTGGTACAGGTACCATCAACAACTCTGACCCTCTCTATATCGTAGACGGCATGCCTATCGAGGGTGGCTTGGATTATCTCAACCCTAGCGACATCGAGAGTATCGAGGTGCTGAAGGATGCCGCATCTGGTGCCATTTATGGTGCACGTGCAGCCAACGGTGTTATCCTCGTTACTACCAAGAAGGGTAAGATGGGCAAGGCACAGATCAACTACAATTTCTCTTACGGCTGGCAGAGTGCATGGAAGAAGCGCGATGTAACCAGCGCTACCGATTATGCGATCCTTCAGAATGAGCGTGCCGTAAACGGCGGTCAGGCTCCAGTTTTTGCAGACCCTTATGCCTTGACAGATTCCAATGGCAAAGCAATTAATGGTTTCGGTACTGATTGGCAAAACCTTGTTTTCAATGACAATGCACCAGTGCAGAATCATGAGGTGAGCATCAGTGGTGCTTCTGAAAAAATCAACTACTATCTCTCTATGGGCTATTACAAGCAGGAGGGTATCGTAGGCGGTAACTGCGGACAGAGCAACTATGAGCGCCTCTCACTCCGCTCTAACAATATATATAATGTGATGGATGCATCGAAGGAGCGCAACTTCCTCAACAAGCTCGATGTAACCGTCAATATGGCATATACACGTGTCAAGAGCACCGGTATCTCAACCAATTCAGAGTTTGGCTCTGTGCTTGGCAGTGCCCTCTATATGGCTCCAACATTGGCTCCAACTGTTACAGATGGGAATGTAGCAAAGTCTTATTATGACAAACTGGAAGATCCAAACGTTTATGATAGTGAAGGAAAAATATTAGGTACACGTGATTATTATGATATTCCTCGTGATGCCAATGGCAACTACTATACCATTCCTGGTATGGCAGGTACCTATCAGGAAATGAACAACCCATTGGCTATGATGAGTATTCCTGCAGCCAAGAACTGGTCACATAAGTTTGTGCCTAAGTTCTCCATCGACCTCCAGTTGTGGGACAACTTGAAATATCATTTTACTTACAGCGCCGACCTCAGCTTCTGGGGTACAGACAGCTATGTGGCTTCTAAGTACTACTTGTCTGGTAATAACAAGCAAACCCACACCTCAGCTTCCAAGAGCTCTAGCAAGGGTATCAACTGGCAGGTAGAGAATACTTTGACTTACGACAAGACCATAGGTAAGCATAGTTTTGCTGTGGTGTTAGGTCAGAGTGCCATGAAGAACAAGAGCGATTACCTAGGTGGTAGCCGTTGGAACTTGGTGAATGTAAACAAGCCTTCTATCGACTATGCAACAGGTAACTATGTGCAAACTATCGTTACTGATGAAGAAGGAAAGATAATCTCTGTAGGAACTCCTACCATTCAGCACTCTGTATATGGTGGTAATAATGTGGTTCATACCATTTCTTCTCTCTTCGGTCGAATCAGTTACAACTATGACGAGAAGTATATGTTCCAGGCAACTGTACGTCGTGATGGATCAAGCCGTTTTGGAACCAATAATAAGTATGGTACTTTCCCATCTGCATCTGTTGGATGGAACATCATGAATGAAAAATTCATGGAGAGCACTCGCGACTGGTTGAGCAACTTGAAATTCCGTGCCAGCTGGGGTAAGAATGGTAACGATAATATCGGCGATTTTCGTTACACAGTGCTGACCTCTATGGGCAACAACGTACTCTTCGGTAAGAATGCCACCAAGTTTAATGGCTCTAAGGCGAATGCTACAGCCAACCCAGACTTGAAGTGGGAGGAGAGTGAACAGACTGATATCGGTTTCGACTTCGGCTTCTTCGGCAGTGCATTGACATTCAGTGCCGATTACTATGTGAAGAAGACCAACGGTATGTTGATTACCATGCCTATCCCAAGTTATGTAGGTGAGACAAAGCCTATCGGCAATGTGGGTGATATGAAGAACTCTGGTCTTGAGTTTGAACTCGGCTACAAGTGGCACATTTCTGATGCTCGCTTCAATGCCAAGGCTAATGTAAGCTACTTGCACAATGAGTTGACCAACCTTGGTAATGACACTGGTTATATTGACCTCGATAGCTTCCAAGGTCTTTCAGGTGGTGGCACCCGTGGTAGCAATGGTCAGCCTTTCCCATATTTCTATGGTTATAAGACCGCTGGTGTATTCCAGAACATGGATGAGGTGAAGGCTTATGTCAACAAGGATGGTAATATGATTATGCCAGATGCACAACCAGGTGATGTCCGCTTCGTTGATGTGAATGGTGATGGTAAGATTAGTGCAGACGACCGTACCAATATCGGTAACGGCACACCAAAGTGGACCTTCGGTTTCAACCTTGGTGCTGAGTGGAAGGGATTCGACTTCAACCTCTTCCTGCAGGGCGTGACAGGCAATAAGGTGTTTGATGCCACTTATCGTACAGATGTCTACTCAGGTAACTTCCCATCTTGGATGCTGAGCCGTTGGACAGGTGAGGGTACATCCAACAAGTATCCTATCTTGAAGGCTGGTGATGCAACCAACTGGCAGGTATCAGATCTTTATATTTGTGATGGCTCTTATCTCCGTGTGAAGAATATCTCATTGGGTTATACTTTGCCAAAGAACTTGACACAGAAGCTCTCCATCAGCTGTTTACGTTTCTATGTGATGGCGGAGAACTTGATAACGTGGACAAAGTATTGGGGCTTTGACCCAGAAATTTCTTCTGGTGGTACCTCTCTCGGTGTTGACCGTGGTATCTATCCACAAGCACGCACCTACACCATCGGTTTCAACCTTTCATTCTAAATGTAGAACATCTTAAAACATTGACAATTATGAAGACAATGAAATATATAGCACTCGGTGTGATGGCAGCCAGTATGACCTTGGCAACCACATCTTGTAGCGACAACTTCCTTGAGGTAGAGAACCCATCGGGTGAGCCTCTGGAGGAATATTATACCACAGATGAGCACATCAATGAGGCTTTGAATGCTGCTTATGACCCTATCCACTGGCCAGATTGGGGATTGGGACAGTATAATGCTCTTAATATCGATGCCGAAATCATGGGCGATGACTTCTGGGTAGGAGGTAGTGACAAAAATGATAACCAACAGTGGCATATGCTGTTTAACTTTGAGGCGAATGCTAGCAACACATTGAGTTCACTTTGGACAGTTGATTACTCTGGCATCAAGCGTTGCAACGACCTCTTGAAGTATATTCCTTGGGCTGCGGGTAATCTCACCGCAGAAAATAAGGCTTCCTATGAGATGCAGGGACGTGCCCTCCGAGTATATTTCTACAACAACTTGTGGCATTACTTCGGAAATATCCCTTTCTATCTTGAGAATTTGAGCATTCCATATACAGCTCCTCAGTTGAAGGCAGACGAGGTGTATAATAATCTTATTACCGAGCTAGAGGCAGTCATTGACTCTAAGGTTTTGCCTATGCGTTGGGATGACAAGAACAGCGGTCGTATGTCTCAGGCGATGTGCTACATGATGTATGCCGAAATGGTAATGTACCAAAACGATAAGACCCGCTATCCAAAGGCATTGCAATATATGCAAGAGATTATCAACGACAAGAGCAAATATGGATTGATGGATAATTTCGCCGACATTTGGAAGGAAAGTGGTGAATGGTGCAAGGAGTCAATTTGGGAAATCAACTACGAGGATGGTAACAACGAGCGTGGTTGGAGTTCTCCATTGGCTATCGGTGGCACAATTCTTCCTACTTTGATTTCACCTAATGCATGGCCAGGCGGTGATGGCTGGGTGAAGCAAGCCAGCGATGGTTGGGGCTTCTTGCCTGTAAGACAGGAAACATACGACTTGTACTCTGACAATGACACTCGTCGTGCAGCAACTTGCTGGGATTGTCGTGGAATGGGTACTGATGGTGATGCTGATGATACGCATTATCATAAGCGCTATCAAGATACAGGTCTTTGGTTGGCTAAGTACCGTCCTTTTACTGAGAACAATGCCGATGCAGGTTTCGATACCAATCTGAACTATAACAACAACTATCGTTTCTATCGAGTAGCCGAAGCTTATCTCAATGCTGCAGAACTGTTGCTTGAGACTGGTGGTGATGCTGGCTTGGCAAAGGATTATGTGAATAAAATCCGTCGTCGAGCAGGAATCGCAGAGCTTGGAGCCGTAACTCTGGATGATGTTATCAATGAGCGCCACTTGGAGTTTGTAGGCGAGGGTAAGCGTTACTTCGACCTCGTTCGCACAGGCAAGGCTGCTACCGTGTTGGTACCAGACAGCTACGGCTATCGCACCAACTCCTGGACAGAATCCAAGAAGTATATTCCTATCGCACAGGCTGAGCTTGATTCCGACCCGGCTTTGGTTCAGAATAATTATTAAAACTTATTAAGGTAGAGGAACAATAGTTTCCTCTACCCCCTAATAAAATATTAACTTTAAGATTTCAGCAATATGAAAAAGATATTTCGAAATATGGCTTATGCTCTTCTGGGTGGATTGATGCTCAGCGCATGTTCTGCAGAGGAGTTCTCTGGTGCCAACGGTGAGTTGCCTAATGTAGCCGACTTCGCCGACAACTTCAAGATAGATGTTGACCAGGAGACCAACACCGCCAACTTCACGTTTGATAGCAAGGCAGGCATTACTCCGGTATGGGTGATAGATGGTGCCTATTCTTCTGCTTTCAACCTCTCTAAGTATTATCGCAAGAAGGGAACATATAATGTGGAGTGCTTCGTGAAAAACCGTAATGGTATCAGTAAGGAATCTGTTCAGAAGCAGTTCTCTGTCGAAAAGACAAAGATGAATGGTTTTGGCGGTTTTGTAGAGGACAGCGAGTTTAATATGTTCAAGGGATTAGCATTGCCGAATAATCCGGGAAACAATGATGATCCGTCTCACAATCCGGCTTTCTGGTATGCACCGGGATGGAACATGATAGCTGCTCCTGATTGCTCTTTGCAGAAGGGCTGCTATACAGTCAAATTGCCACAGGCTACAACCGATCGTTGGCAGGCTCAGATGGCTCTTCTTGATTTGGGTATCTCTACTAGTGCAGATAAGCATTATGACTTCTCTTGCATCATTACATCTGCCAAGGGACATAATGCCGTTAAGGTGAAACTTTGTGATTCTGGCGCAGGTGGTGATGACATCATTCTCTTTGACTCTAAGGATGTAAATACCGGTCTTGAGGCAGGAGAGCCTAAGTGTATTTTCGGCTCAGACCTCGAAGGTAAGGATATTCAAAACCTGAAGGTGGTATTCGACTTTGGTGGAAATCAGGCTGATGATGAAATCATGATAGAAAGTCTGGTGTTAAAAGATCATGCCAATGATGACGGTACTGTAGTTCCTGTAGAATTAAAGGTGCCATTCGACTATAATACTGCTGGAAACCTTTGGAAGGATGTAGATGAGAATAAGTCATTCGCAAACACCAATTGGTTTGGTGATGCAGGATGGGCACCTATCGAGTGTACTCCTGTTGTCAAGCATGAGGGTAACAAGCATTCTATCGTGATACCTGTAGAAACTCCAGCTGAGCAGTGGCACGCACAATGGGCTTTGACAGAAGTTCCTGTCGCTATCAAGATGGGACAGAAAGTTGATTTCTCTTGTAAAGTAAAAACTTCTGCTCCGTTACCTCTTGCAACCTTTAAGCTTTGTGATACAGGCAATGATGATAGCTTCTTGTTTGCTGATATGTATACTGATGTACAAGGTGAATATGTTGTCCGTTATGATGATGCCGTGATTAAAGGTAATAATCCTGGAGATATGGACAAAATAAAACTTGTAATGGACTTTGCCGGTGCTCCTAAGGATGCAGAAATAACTGTCAGTGATATCGTTTTGATTGTGAAATAGGCTTTAGGTTTTATTGGTTTATATAGAATTATACAGGAGCTGCTCCTATGAATAAGTAGGAGTGGCTTCCTTTCTAAATTTTAAATGACATGAAATTCTTGAAAATATTTTCCTTCCTTCTCTCGCTTATGCTGCTTTCTTGCAGCAGTAGCTCTTCAGATGCTGATAGGGAACTGAAGATAAACTGTTCGCCTACGAGCATCGATGTTCCTGCTAGGGGCGGTACTTATACTATCATGGTAGTGGCATCTGCTGGTGGTTGGGAGGCGAGAGCTTCCTTCCCTGGTGTAGGTTCTGCTGCAGATATACACCCTTGGTTTAAAGTGAGTGCCAGCGGTAATAACAAAGCTACGGGTATGGTAACTGTAGATGTGGAAGAGAATAAATCGTCTGTAGCTCTTGACGGAAGTGTCGAGATCTCATTAGAGGATAAGAAGGTATCGGTGCCAGTGCATCAGGCAGGAAAACTGGTTACTCCTATTGAAGGTGGCGAAATGGTGATTCCGGAAGGATACAAACTGGTCTGGAATGATGAGTTTAATGAAGGCTCAGAGTTGAATAGTACCGATTGGCGTCATGAGGTGCAGAAGTCGGGCTGGGTGAATAATGAACTTCAGAATTATGTGAATGGCTCTGCTGATGGTAAGCGCGTAACAGAAATTGCAGATAACCGGCTTTATATCAACTGTTTCAAGGGCAGCGACGGCAAGATATATTCGGGTCGCGTATATGCCCACGAAAGTCAGGGATGGCTTTACGGTATCTTCGAAGCGCGCATCAAATTGCCTAAGGGTAAGGGCACATGGCCTGCTTTCTGGATGATGCCTTGCAACAATGATTTCGGAGCAAATCCTTGGCCTAAATGTGGCGAGATTGATATTATGGAAGAGGTTGGCGTTAATCCTAACTATACTTCTTCGTCGCTCCATACTGAGAAGTTTAATCACGTGATGAAAACTCAGATTACCAAGGAGCGTCTGACTGCGGGTGCTGAAGACGGTTTCCACGTTTATCGCCTGGAGTGGACTCCTGATTATATCAAGACCTATGTAGATGGTAAGGAACTGCTCAATTTCAACAATGACGGTAAAAATGATGTGGGTTCATGGCCTTTCAATAAACCATTCTATGTTATTCTCAACCTGGCTTGGGGCGGTGATTGGGGCGGTATGAAGGGTGTTGACGAAAGCGCCCTCCCAGTTCAGATGGAGGTAGATTACGTGAGAGTATTCCAGAAAAAATAAAGTGAAACGCTGATTGGTTAAACTGCAAAAAAAAGGCAGCTGCAAGCATTTTCACAATGCTTACAGCTGCCATTTCTGTATAATATATATGGAAACTTCTTATTTCAATTCTCTCAAATTTTCAGAAAACCTCGCTTGTTAAGCGAAGTTCTTCATGTTGGTTCTTGCACCGTATTCAGCGCATCCTGCAATAACCATTGCTAAAATCATTCCTAAAAACATCATAATCTTATCCTTTCTCTATATTTGTTGTTATCCAATCTTTACCTTATCAGAAGCTTTATTTGGAAGCATCCTAAGATGCCTCTCAAAGCTTGTTTACTTGCCGAGGCTAATCTTCTTGTTTACATTTACAACCTCTGCAAAAAGAGCAGCTACAACTGCTAATGTCATTCCTAATACCATCATAATCGTTATCCTTTCTTTACTTTAATTATTCGTTATTTATCTTTTCGAGTGCAAAGGTAATGCCTTTTTGTGTGCGTACACAATTTTTTAGTCGGAAAATGCAGAAAAGGCTTGATTTCTTGATTTTCATCAAATCTTGTCATGCCAAATGGGGCATAATGGCATATCTTCTTGCAAAGTTGATAGTTCAAGAAAGTTTTTTCGCAGTTTATTTATTGAGTTTCATTAATAATGTGTATCTTTGCAATGTTAATTGGAATTTACTTTTTAATCATGAAAGCATTTACATACATCAAGCAAGGAGAGTTTGGCTTCACGGAAAAGAAGAAGCCAACGTTGATAGACTCGCATGATGCCATCGTGCGAGTAACGCTGAGTAGCATCTGCACAAGCGACCTTCATATCAAGCATGGTTCTGTTCCTCGTGCCGTACCGGGAATTACTGTCGGACATGAGATGGTAGGTGTCGTGGAGGAAGTGGGGGAGCAGGTTACCCACGTTAAACCGGGTGACAGGGTGACCGTGAATGTGGAAACCTTCTGCGGAGATTGCTTCTATTGCAAGCATGGCTACGTGAACAACTGTACTTCTCCACATGGCGGATGGGCATTGGGATGCAGAATCGATGGCGGACAGACGGAATACGTGAGGGTTCCGTATGCTACCACGGGACTGAACAGAATTCCGGATTCGGTGAGCGATGAACAGGCTCTCTTCGTAGGTGACATTCTTGCCACTGGATTCTGGGCGACGAGAATCTCAGAAATTACCGAAGAGGATACAGTTCTGATCATTGGTGCCGGACCAACGGGTGTCTGTTGTTTGCTCTGTACCCTGCTCAAGAAACCACGTACCATCATTGTTTGCGAGAAGTCACAGTCCAGAAGGGAATTCATTCTGGAGCATTATCCGCAAGTGATGGTTGTAGAACCTGATGATTGTGAAGCTTTTGTCTTGCGTCATAGCCAGCATGGAGGAGCCGATGTGGTGATGGAAGTAGCAGGTGGGCAGAATACATTCCAGCTTGCCTGGAAGTGTGCCCGTCCTAATGCCATCGTCACCATTGTCGCCATGTATGACAAGCCGCAGATTCTTCCACTTCCTGATATGTATGGCAAGAACCTTATTTTCAAGACGGGAGGTGTTGATGGTTGTGACTGCGAGGAAATTCTGAGTTTAATAGCTCAGGGAAAGATAGATACCACCCCTCTGATTACTCATCGTTTCCCGCTTTCAAAAATAGAGCAGGCATACGATGTTTTCGAGAACCGAAAGGATGGTGTCATCAAGGTGGCGATATTTCAGGGATAAAATAAATTTGGAGAGGCTCACTTGCGATGTTGCAAGTGAGCCTCTCAATGTATTTCCCGATGCTTATGGAATGATATTCAGATATAATCTTCTCTTCCTATTTAACTTCAACCCCGAGTGGAGTTTTCAGCGCATCCAGGTATTCCTTGATGCGAATCTGCCATTCGGCGTAGCTCTTCACATCATATTTGCTCCATGCTGCACCGAAGTAATAGCTGTATTTCTCCTGGTTCTTCAAGCCGCGCTTCAAGCCCAGGGCATGACCGGTGGCACCATCGTGCTTCTTGTCGAAGAGCTGGTAGTAAGTGTTGTCGATGCCCTCAGGGAAGAGTACACCCACGAAAACCTGCGAGTTGTTCACCTCGATGTTGTCGGTAGGGTCGGCATAGCTTACGTAATCCTTGGCAAAGGTCTTGCTCTCGGTATCTTCCTCATGGATAGGGAAACCGGTGGCGAAATCGGTGGCATGGGTCAAGCCATCATACCAAACGGTCATCTTGTTGAAGTTGCTGCCCTTGTCGAGCGAGATGATGCGATGCTCCACCACGTTCTTCATATCGCCCACGGTAGATGGATTGTAAGTCAATTCCACGGTAAAGCGGAGCGGACCGTTTTCCAATATCTTGTAATCCTTGTAGCAGTAAGGCAGCACCTGGTTCTTGCCCACCATGAGACTTGGTGCACCCAATCCCAGGGTAGCGCCCACGCGATAAGGGTCGAGGCCGTTGCCATGGTCAAGATGGAAGGAGGTGAGGATATCCACCTCGTTTGATTCTGCCTGAAGAGCCTTGATTTGCTTGGCAAGGGCTGCTGCTTTTGCTTTGTTCTTCTCCGACTTCTCCTGCTTCTGCAGAGCTCTTACCTTGGCATCAATCTTATCACCCTTGATATTTCCGTTCATATCCTTTACGTATCGCTCGTAAACCACGGTATCGGGGGTATTCTTCACCCATACATCGGTGCCGAAGGAGCGTTCGCCGGTGCGCTGCAGGGCAGGGCCATATACACGATAGGCGCATCTGTCGTTTTCCCAGGCGATATCATCCTTTCTTATCTTATAGAGAGCACCGGTAGCCCATACCTTCTGCTGGTAAGGTTTGCCGATGGTTACGTAGTAGGTGGCGGAACCGTTAGGGCGCACGCTGGCATCGATGAGCAGATAGCCATCGTGGGTAATCTGCGAACCAATCTGCTGTCCGCGCTTATTCTTCACGATGTAGGTCTCGCCCTTTTTAGGGGCTGCATTGCCCAGTTTTGCCTTCACCTCGTTCATGCTCAGAGAGATAAGCTCCGTGCGGGAGGTGGAAGTAGGGTTGTTCACCACGATGGTGGCTTGTTGAGCATGGCAGTAGTTAGAACCTGCCAATGCCAGGAGCATCATCAGGCTTCTGACCGTGAAGCCCTTCATCATTTTTCCATGAATCTTTTTCATTTGATTTGTTTATTTTAAATTCTTTATTTTATAAATACGAATGAATAGTTGCTGATACTTAATAAAGATTTCTCGCAGATTTCATAGAAACCTGCGAGAAATGCCTTTTATTCTTCTATAATAGAAACCTGCATGCTTATATCCTCCTTAGGTCTATCGCCACGCATGGTTTCGCAGTTCTGAATCTTCTCTACCACGTCGAGGCCTTCCTCCACCTCTCCAAACACGGTATACTGGTTGTCGAGGAATGGGGTGCCGCCCACCTCGGTATAAGCCTTCTGCTGCTCCTCGGTAAACTTAGGGTAGCCCTGCTCCTTGCATAGTTTCTTGGTTTCATCCACCAGTTCATCCTGCAGTTTCATCAAGCCCTCGCGGTCGCGGTTACGGCGGAAGTTCATAATCTCATCATGATGCTCCTTGGCAAGCTGGTTGAAAATGTTCTGCTCCATCTGCATGCCCATCTGCTTCTCCATCTGCTTCAGCTCGTTCTGCTTGTAGGTCTTTCCCCAGACGATATAGAATTGGCTGCCGCTGCTCTCACGCTCAGGGTTCACTTCATCTCCCAAGCGGGCAGCGCTCAAGGCACCACGCTTGTGGAAGAGCTGTGGATAAACGAACTCGGCAGGGATGGTGTAGTCAGGTCCGCCCGTGCCCAGCATCTTGCCCTTGGGAGCACCCTTGCTGTCAGGGTCGCCGCCCTGAATCATGAAATCCTTGATGACACGATGGAAGAGTGTGCCATCGAAATATCCCTCCTTTGCCAACTTCAGGAAGTTGTCACGATGCTGAGGAGTCTCGTCGTAGAGGCGCACTTTGATGTCGCCCTCTGAAGTTTTAATCAATACTTTAGCCATATTTTCTTTCTGTTTCTATTTTTCTTTAGATTTTTCCCATTCGTTCCATTCTTTCATTGCTTCCTGCCAGTCGGTTTGCTCACCGCTGGCTACGGCTTCCTTCTGCTTCTCTGCCTCATCGCGAGCCTTGTCTCTGGCACGTTTAGCCTTCATTGCCTCGATGGTGGCATCGTCGAGAATCTGGATGGCGCCACGCTTGATGGCATCCTGCAGTTCCTCCTCGCCGAAAGCCTTGCCCGGCTCATTGAAGTCAGAGATGTTGAATTCATAATCCACGCGAAGGTCGTGGCGAATCAATTTCTGTTGCAAACGGTTGCCTGCGTTCTTGAGGCGCAGCAACTTTCCGATTTCCTTAATTTCTCCTGCTGAGTATTTGTTTCTTCCCATTAATTATTTATTAATATTATATTTCTTTCTTTTTTATTTCCAGCGTTTCGGCGTTTCACCTATATTTCCGCCCTTACTTCCACGCCTTCTTCTGGTTCAGCTCTATCAATCTGTCGAATTCGAAATCCGCCTTGATCTTATCCAGAATTCTCTTCACCACGATATTCATCACGCTGCCCTTGCTATAGTTAGCCGTACACATGAAGTTCACGCGGCCCTCCTTCACCAGCTGGCATGCCATCGCCTCCTTCTCGGGCGTGTCGTATACGGCGATGGCATGGCCGCCATGCTCCTTCACCATCTTCATGCAAGGTACGTCGGTTTCTCCATCTCCGAAGTAAATCATTCTCGGAAAAGGGATGGGGCGCTTGCTGTCGGGGATAAACTGGTTAACCCTGCGGTTGTCGCTCACCTGCCTGATGCCCTTGTTAATCTTGAAGAGAAACTGCGTCTTGGTGGTGTAATCCACGGCAACGGCTGGCCAGTAGGCGATGCCATCATCGTCATAGAGAAACGAGCAGGCATAGATATTCTCGAATTCCTGGGCGATGGGGGTGCCCTCTATCATCTCCTTCAATCCCGAAGAATTGATGTAGTGCCTGATGTCGAGGCCGATGCTCGCACCATATTCGTTGATAAACGAGAACCATTGCTTCACGCCACGGAAGAGCTCCACGTTCTTGCCGAAGCTCTGAAAGGATTCGCGGGTGAGCGAGATATTGTTCTTCTTGGCTTCTTCGAGCATCAGGAACATATAGGTCAAGATGCCGTTTGCATCCTTACCCTCTGCCAGTTTTCTGTTCCTATCCCAGAATTCCTCCTTGGTCTTTCCCGTTGCCTGGATGAATCCGAACTCCTGCATGTTGCCTGGCGACAGCGTTCCGTCGAAATCGTATACCAGCGCCACCTGTGGTCTTTTCTTTGCCATATCCCGTTCCCTTTCTTCTTTTATTTATTATATCTTTTCTTTTATAAAGCTTCCGCCCTCACATAACCTGCAAATATACATATTTTTCAGCAAATTGTCAATAACTGAATCTATAAAAAATCATAAAGGCACGAAAAAAGGCGTGAAAAACTCATTTTCAGAGTCTTACACGCCTTTTATCTTTATGCTAATCTAATAATTTCTCTATGACGAGAGGATTACTTAACTTCCTCGAAGCTAAATTTCGTTGAATATTAGAGGCTTATGCTTGAATGTGCCAAATTTGTGTCTTGATATTTTTGGAGATTCAAAAAGGCAGTTTCAAACGGAAACTATTGATATTGTTGCTTTTATATTGTTATTGGCAGATTTTGCTATTTTATATCATTTAACGAATTGCGTCAGCCAAATCATATCTTTCTTCATGTTACTTAAGTTTTTGTAGAATGCTTAAAACGTGCTATGAAACTGTTCTTTTTAAGTAAAGTCATTGTTTGGGCTTAGACAATAACTATAACTGAAGGTAGTAGTATACCTATATCAACTATTCTACTACTTATAGTATTTACATGCGCATGCATGCTTGGGTTGTTTATAGCTCTATAAAAAAGCCCCGACAGTTCATGCTAATTTACAAGTAATCGCAGGAGAAGCAAAGTTACAATGTTTGGCTTGTATTCTTTATGCAATTCCTCTATATTCAAATCATAGTTATTATTTGGCTTCTAAAATACCTCTTGTAATATATCGAAAGTTTCTATATTTCCATATTAGTATATAGTTTAGTTTTTGTTATATAGTATGATATGCTTTCATTAATATCATACTTTGTAAAATCAAACTTTAATACTTCTTAAATCTTTATGTATTGTTATCTTATCTTTATTAAATATCACTATCTTTGTAAGAAAATCGAAAAAATATGGTCAAATTAATAAATTCACTTTTACTCACTCTTGCTGGTACTCTTATACTGGTTTGCTGTACAGGCTTGGCTTTTGAAACTTGTTATAAGTATGCTTTGCAAATACAGTTAATGTTTATGTTGTCAACCTTCTACACAATATGTATGGCCCTATATATAGATATGTGTAATGACACTATTGCTTGTTATGTGCTTGCTAATATCTCAAAGATTCGTCAATTCAATCATGTTATGGTAAAAGACAATCTGGTAGAAGATTTGAACGTAGAAGAACAAGTCATAGCTAAACAACGTTTGGATTTGTTTCATAGTCTATATGAAATCGAAAACAAAAGAATCCAACAGGAACAAAGCAGGAATGATAAACAAAAGTTTATGAAAGTATCAAACTATACTCGCAATACATTCATACGATTGGGATTTAACAGATATGATGTATTTAAGATTTGCGAGAGTGTAGAATACTTGGTTAACAATAATGCAGTTCTTAAACATGAGGATTTTCATGTCACTTACAATTCTCATATCACTCAAATTTCATTGAAGAACTTTGCCTGGAACATTGCAAACCAATATGGATTAAGCAGAGATCTGGCTGCTGAATTTGTAATGACCACATTTAGCGAATGGTTCAAGAATACCACTCGTACAACAGTCGTGAAGACCCTTCGTACAACTCTGGGTGCGCATGAAATCGAAATCAATGAAAACTTGTCGTAAAGCTCCCATTATATTAGAAGAAGAAAAGTCTAATCAAGATGCATTGCGCTTTGATTAGGCTTTTTCCGTTTATAGATTTTGCCTGTAAAAAGAGAGAAAGCTAAATCGGTACTATTTTAAAATTCAATTCACTTTAGAATATATAGGCTAATTGTATGAATGAAGTACCTTTTCTATGATTTTCATGTTTCTCATCGCAGTTTCTGGTATTTGATAAATTTGGTTGCAAAGGTAATGTCTGTACATATATTCCTTGCAAGGTCGGTGCCTATGGTCTCTTGCTAAAATCTCCACCTTACAGGTCGTATTTGAGCAGAGAACCTTGCCGGAAAAGCACAGACACCTTTAGAGGCAACAAAATTTTAATCAATCCCGAAAATGCAGATGCAAAAATAGGGAAATAAAAAACAAAGACTTATGGCAAACATTTGTGACACTCAGTACAAGGTGATGGGCGAACGCAAGGCGGTAGCCGACCTTTGGCACACGCTCCTGACAATGGAGGTGAATGCCAAGAACGTATCTCTTAATAGGTTAGCTGAGCATTATGGCATCGACTATGAGAAGAGGGGTATATCGGTAAGAGGACATATCTATTGGGCAGAGTTCGAGGAAGACGATGACATCTGCTTGTTGTCCTTTGACACAGAAAGTGCATGGTCTGCTTGTGACCAGTTTTTTGAAGAGTTGAACAATATCCTTGGAGGAGAACTATCCATCAGCTATCGTGAAATAGAATGTGGATGCAATCTTTTCTATGTACATGATGAACAAGGCTTTTTCCCAGAGGAATGTTGTGTCAGCTCTTCGGGTGAACCTTTTGAGGATGCCTGTGAGGATGTTTTTGACTCTTGTCAAGATGCGATTGCTGAGTGGTGTGAGAAAACAGGAGTACCACAAGGCGACAGAACTGAGGATGAAATGGTGGAGTTCATCAATGGCTATGAGTATGAGAACGAGGACACCTATTATTATATAAACAAGTTTATTTTTGATTAATATGGAAGAGGTTAGATTTGAAGATTTGCCAAGAATCGTTTCGAATTTGGCAATGAGAATAGATGAACTATGTGGAAAAATCAACAAAGTATTACCACAAGTTGAGAGTTCTTGCGAAAAATGGTTCAGTGTAGATGAATTAAGAGAATATCTCCCACAGCATCCTGTTCGTCAGACCATATATGGATGGACCAGCAATGCCATCATTCCCTTTCACAAGAAGGGAAAATCACTACGATTTAAAAAGAGTGAGATTGATAAGTGGCTAAATGAAGGATATTGTTCTGACATTAGCGAAATAGAAAAAGAGGCGGAAGAGTTCGTTAATAACAAACGAAAGCCGCTGTTTTAACCATTTAATCTATAGAATATGAGATTTGAGACCATAGAGAAAATCCCTACTTGGGCATTATGCTATATCATCAATGGCGACCCTACGGGATTGAGTGATGAGGACATCAAGATGGTTGATGGCTTCATGCAGAAATGGCAAGTGGAGATTGTTTCTCCACTC
>CAKQCH010000017.1:0-35163 GCA_934216735.1 uncultured Prevotella sp. | reverse complement strand
AGCACCACAGCCATCGAGCAGTTGGAGACTACAGCAGATAGCAAGGCTGAATACTACGACCTCCAGGGCCGTCGCCTCCAGAATTTGCAGAAGGGTGTGAACATCGTGAAGCGTGGCGGTAAGACCATGAAGGTTATCATTAAGTAATAAAAAATAGTAATAAAAACAGATATGAAAAAGAAAAAATATATCAAGCCAGTGGTTAGCGTCATGGAAATGGAAACCACAGCCATCCTCGCCGGCTCTGTTATCCAGAAGGCGTCAGAAGAGGATTACAGCGACGAAAAAGTGAAGGATTTCTGGGATAATTCAACAAATAAGGGAATTTGGGCAGACTAGCCCCTGATTCTCTATCGTACCCCCAGGCAGCACATTTGATGCCTGGGGCAAAATAAACAGCCCCCGGAGCTATTACGCTTCGGGGGCTTTTTCATAACCGTATAGAATAAAAATCTGCGTGACCGATTCCTTATCACGCATGACTATAACAATTTAAAAATGAAAAAAAACAAAAAAGTTGCCTAAAAATTTGGAAGTTAAAGATATAAATCTTATCTTTGCAAAAATATCCAAAAAAAGAAAAGTTATGGCAACAGCAATAAGAATCATTCCAACTCTTCAAGGTGAAGAAGCTGAAAAATTTTTAGAAAATGCAGAATGGACAGAAGCCCATCCTGGAAGTATTAAAGTTGACAAGAAAAAAGTTGAACTCACAAGAAAATTCTTGCGCGAAATGAACTTGCTATGACATATGAAGAATTATTAGAGATGTGCGTTCTTACTGTCGTAACACCTCAAAAGCTTGCTTCATGTGAGCCTTTTTGTTGTGACAATCAAGACTTAGACGAATTCTTTGCCAATGATTCCGTTATTTATTCCAAGCGTTTACTTGGAAAAACATATTTATTGTGTCTTCGTGACAATCCTAATATTGTTGTGGCTGCATTTACCCTATCCAATGATAGCATTAGGATCACCAATAAACTAAATGATGAATCAAAAAAATCATTTCTTGACTTTACAGATCTTCAAGGGAAAAGACTTCGCAGGTTCCCAGCTGTTCTGATAGGCAGACTTGCTACCAACAAAAAGTTTGCAGGCAAAGGAATCGGAACTGCTGTTATGGACTTGATAAAAAACTGGTTCAGATATAATAACAAAACCGGATGCCGTTTCATTATTGTTGATGCCTATAATAGTGATTCTACCATTCACTATTATCAAAAGAACGGTTTTAAATATCTTGTTAAAGATGAACGTTTCGAAGCTAAATACATGGAAATAGGTGTTGGCAGATTGCCACTAAATACACGCCTTATGTATTTCGATCTCCTAGGTATGGAAGACATTGATGATACTGTCTATATATCATAAAGTTCTCAGACTTCAATAGGAAATTTCGCCGAATCTCCTGTAGAAAACGAAGAAAACAGAAAAAGCCCCCGGAGCTATTACGCTTCGGGGGCTTTTTCCGCTTTCTTCCTTACACTTCCTTCCAATCTACCAATCCTTTTCCCTTATCATCCAGTTCTATGGCAAGGGCGATTACTTTCCGCTTATCAGCCTGGAAAGGCTCGGCATACTGCTTGGCTTTTATCTGCTCCGTGGCAGCATCCACGCCACCGTTGTTGCTCAGCTTCAATTCAAGCACATAGATAAAGTTGGTAGTTTCTACCACCATGTCAATCCTGCCCGTAGCAATCATCTTCTCCACTTCCACCCGGCAGCCGATGGCATTGAAGATGGTGCTCAGAATCAGGCGGTAGCGCTCTTCCATATCCATGCTGGCAAGCTTCTTGTTGCTGTAAGGTACATCCGCAATAAGCGCCTTCAGGCATTTCATGGCTTCGGGGAGATTGCCAAGCTGAAGGGCAAGAAATAAACCAGACTGGGTAGATTGGATGTCACCATTGCCTCGCAGCATAAGTGCAGGCAACACCGTTTCGTAAAGTGCCTGTCTTACCTCAGAATTAGGGAATCCCAGAATATAAACTCCCATCTGGTAATCCTTTATCGTAAGATAACCCGACTGGTAGAGGAACAGTTCTGCTCCTCCGCCCGTTACATCCGAAGTCTCGATAGTTTGACGGAGAATGGTGCAAGGATCAAAATTACCCAATTTCAGTTCCATGTCATCCACAAACTTAGGCAACAGCGAGGTTGCGCCCGATGAAGCCCAGTAGTTTTTCAAATCAGAATCTGCCAATGCATTGATGAGGCTGAACGGATTGAAGACATCCACCATGTTACGGCGACTGAAATGATAGCCGTCATAATATGCCGTCAGTTGTGCTACAGCTTCATCGAAAGTCCAGTCTTCGTATTCTGCCAACTTGTTGATTTCTGGCTTGAAATCACGTAAAACTTCTTCTTTTGTAATACCGCAGATGGCCGCATATTCCGGCTCGAAGCTGATGTTGCTCAGATTGTTGAGCACAGAGAAGAGAGAAATCTGCGTAAACTTGGTGATGCCGGTAATGAAGACAAACTTCTCGTATTTGTCGTCTGCTTTGAGAATGGCAAACACCTCCCTATAGATAGCGGTGCATGCTTCGTGATAAGGAGTCTTCCAGGAATGCTGCAATGGCGAGTCGTATTCATCGATGAGGATGGCAACCTGCTGTCCGGTTTGCTTATATGCCCCCACGATTATTGCATCAAAGCGGTCAGCAAGACTATCTGTAGGGTCAGGAGCCAATGAATATTCTCCTTCGTATTGTCTGAATATATTATTGAGATAAGAGCGCGTTGTTTCCGGCTCTGCGCCCGCACGACTCATATCCAGTCTGATGACAGGTCGCTTCACCCATTCCGTTTCCATCTGCATGATCTTCAACCCCTCGAAGAGTTCCTTCTTGCCCATGAAGTAGGCTTCTAGCGTATCTACCAGCACCGATTTACCAAAGCGGCGTGGGCGGCTCAGGTAATTATATGTTTTGTTTCTGTTGGCAAGTTGCCAGATGATATCTGTCTTGTCAACATAAAGGTATCCACCCTTTCTGATTTTCTCAAAAGACTGGATGCCTACAGGCAATCTTCTATCGTTTGTCTCTACCATAATTCCTAATCTTTGGTTTCCATTTGCAAATTTACGATTATTTTTCCAAACCGCCATGCTTTTTCCTCTTTTTTCTTCCCATATTGCGTATAGTGTATTACAAATTCTATATGGGTGAAGAGGGGTGAAGAGTGGGTGAAGAGATAAATCGGGAGTGCTTATATTACAACTGATAGAACTTGGTGAATGCCTTCACGCAATATTCGTGGTCGATAACGCTGCCTGTTTCGCGGCAACTGTGCATGGCGAGGATGGCATTGCCCATATCCACACCCTTCAATGGGATGGAAGAGGCGAGGATATTGCCCAATGTGCTGCCACCTGCCACATCGCTATGGTTCACGAAGCGCTGGCAAGGAACACCGGCAGCCTCGCAGATGTTGGCGAAGATGGCTGCTGATACAGCATCGCTCGCATACTTCTGGGCTGCATTGAACTTGATGACCGGACCACCGCCCAGCATCGGATGATTCGTAGGGTCGAACTTCTCGCTATAGTTAGGATGCCAGGCATGCGCATTATCGGCTGAAATCATGAAGGCACGTTCTACTGCCTGATAATAAGCCTCTTCTGTATGGCTCTGTGCCAGGGCGATGCGCTGGAGCATATATGAAAGGAATGGACTTCCGGCTCCCTGTTTGGTCTGAGACCCCGTCTCTTCATTATCGAAGATGGCGAGAACCTGGGTGGTATCATTGGCATCTGATGCAATCATTGCCTCTACACCAGCCCAGCACATCGATAAATCGTCGAGTCTTCCTGAAGAGATAAACTCATCGTGTACACCGAAGGTGCAGGCTGGAGTGGCATCAGCCAGATAGAGATCGAAGTCGAGGATATCTTCTTTCTGGATATTCAGTTCGCTGGTAATCACGTTCATCAGCAGATTACCCTTTTCCAGTTCATCGTTGATGATGCCGAGGATAGGGAGCACATCCTTCTGCTTGCTCAACTTCACGCCATCGTTCACCTGACGGTTGAAGTGGATGGCGAGATTGCTGATCTGCAGCAATGGGCGCTTTACATGAAGAAGAAGTGTTTGGGGATTCATCGCCTCCTCGCCCTTCACGATGACTCTACCTGCCAGGGTCAGCGGACGGTCGAACCAGGTGGACATGATAGGACCACCATAAACTTCGGTATTCAGTTTTACGATACCGCCCTCGCAGAGCATCTCGGCATTTGGCTTGATGCGGAAGGTAGGAGAATCGCAGTGAGCACAAATCATGTGGAAGCCTGCATCGGCAAGCGTCTTCTTTCCGATTTGGAAGGCATAGATAGAAGAGTCGTTCTTGGTGACAAAGAACTTGTCACCAGCCTCAACCTTGCCCAATGGCTCCTGCGGATTGATGCGGCGGAAACCATTCTTCTCCAGTTCATCCGCCATGTTCTTGACAGCCAGGAAATTCACTGGCGAAGCGTCAAGAAAGGATAATAGTCTTTTAATCATATCTTTTTAATTTTTATTCCATGTAAGTGTCTTGCACTTTTATTCGTTTCTTTTTTGCAAAAATAATACTTTTTTTCGGAATACGGCTTGCATCTCCTTATTTTTTAGTTATTTTAGGGTAAGAAAGCAAAATGTACTGATGCTGGACTCACTCCTTCCAGTATTATCTTTAGGTATGAGAACTATTCATCTTCTACGGCCGACATGCAAAGCGACTTTATACTCACGCTGTGGAAAGTCTTTAAATACACGAGGCTCAGTAAAGCCATTTGGCGAAATAGTTAAATAAGCACAAGATTTCGTCTTTTCTGCCGAATTGTCTTTTAAAAACATTATTTTTGCAAAGAATAAAGAATATAAGAAATAATTGAAATAGCAATTGGAATCATTATCAAAATGAAAAATAAAGGCTTATTATATTTCCTAAGATTGCAGGTCGCTTTCCTGTGGCTCTTGTGCATGGTGTTGTGTTCGCAGCTCCATGCACAGGAACATTTGACCCGCAATATGCTGATGTTGTCGAATCTCAATACGGACAATGGGCTCTCAAGTGCCCGTGTGTATTCGATAGTTGAGGCTGAGGATGGTGCTATGTGGATCAGTACCAAGCGAGGCGTTGACAGATACAATGGTCAACAGGTACGTAACTATACCTTGGCTACGGATATGCAGTTTAGTGATGCCAGTGGCAGAAACATCAAGTTGACTAAGGATAGCCAACAGCATATCTATGCCTATGATAATAAAGGAAAGATCTATATATATAATAAGGTGAAAGACACATTCCAACTCCAGGTCAATCTGCTGAATGTGCTTGGAGGAAGTGTGGTGCTCAATGAGTTGTTGGTCGATGACAAGGGATGCTTTTGGATGGCATTGGATAGGGGCGTGTATAGGATAGCTCCTCAATCTATTGCTGGTAGCAAAGACAAAACACCCCCCAGTTCGCCAAACAAAGGAAAATACATTCTGAAGAACACGTATGTCAATCATATCCGATTCATTGGTAAACAGTTGTTGATAGGTTCTCCTTCGGGAGTCTTCGCCTATTCACCGAATGCAGCCCAGCCTCGATTGCTTTTGCGAGGGTATTCCGTGCTTTCGTCTTATCACGACGTGAAGGCTCATCAGATATGGTTGGGAACTTTCCATCGTGGCATTGTCTTGCTCGATGACAGAACCTGGAAGCCATTGTCTTCTCTCGCGCAATTCTCATCCTTGGCAGATATTCCGCTCATCCCTGTTCGTTCCATTATCCCCTACGATGCAGCCACCATCTTGTTGGCGGTGGATGGAGCAGGTGTCTATGCCTACGACAAGAAGACCTGTAAGACGAATCTACTTTTGAATACGGATGGCAGACCGGAGAATGTATTGCATGGCAATGGCGTCTATGCCCTTTGCAAGGATCATCTTGGCGACCTTTGGATTGGCTCCTATTCGGGAGGTGTTGATATGGCTATTCCGATGGAGCATACCTTGGAGTTTGTGCGCCATGAGTATCTCAACAGCCAGTCGCTTATCAATAATGGTGTGAACGACGTCATGCAGAGCGTGGATGCACTGGGCCGCAATAGCAAGATATGGTATGCTACCGACAAGGGGGTGAGCATCTATGACGAGCAAACCCAACAGTGGCATCATGCCCTATATAATAAGGTGGTGCTTACCCTTTGTCAGACTGCCGACGGCAAGGTCTTGGCGGGAACCTATGGTGATGGCATCTTTCAGGTTCATGCCGATGGAAGCAGTAGTCGGGCTTACTCTGTGTCGAATGGCAAGTTAAAGACCGACTATGTATATAGCATATTCAAGGATAGCGAAGGAGGCTTGTGGATAGGTTGTTTGGATGGAGACTTGGTACATATCCCATCATCATTAGAAAAGAATGGAAATGTGGATAACTCTGTTAACTACTTGCCAATCAATGAAGTTCAGAGTATCGTGGAGTCTCCAGACAAGAAGAGTATTGCAGTGGGAACGTCTCATGGATGTTATCGTATCGACAAGCGAAGCCTTCGTGTCAGTCGATTCTTCTATCCGTCGGAATTTCCAGTTTTTGATTATAATTTCTTTGTCAATGCGATGGCTTTTCAGGATGCACGGCATATCTGGATAGCCACCGATGGAGGAGGCTTGTACCTCTACGATTGGCAGAAGCATCAGGTCAAGAACTATACTATCTTGCAGTCTTTGCCTTCCAACACCGTCTATGCCTTGGTCAAGACTCCAATTGGCAAGGTGTGGATGAGTACCGACAAGGGACTGGCTTTCATCGATCATGGAAAGGTGACCAATCTCAACTTCTTCAAGGGATTGGAGCGGGAGTACAAGCGTATGGCTGTGGTCCGAACCCAAGACGGGCGAATGATTTTCGGAAGCAATGATGGTGCTGTGGTCTTGACATCCAAGTTTGCCAGGGGATTGAACTACAAGGCTCCTCTTCATATCACGGGTGTTGAGGTGGAAGGAAAGACTTTCGATGAGGCTGACCAACTGGAAGATTGGCATGCAGAACTCTTCGGGATGTTGCAGGAAGGCAAGATGAATTTCTCTCATGATGAGAAAACCCTCATCGTGCATTTCGAGAGCATCAACTATCCGTATCAGCACGACATCCAGTATCAGTATTATCTGGAGGGGTACGACCATCAGTGGAGTGTGCCTTCTGCCTACCAGCAGGCTCGTTTTGCCAACTTGCCTCCTGGCAGTTACACCCTGCATGTCAAGGCAATGGGTAGGAGTAACGGACGCATATTGGGAGAATCCACCTTGCGCATTCATATCGCCCAACCATGGTGGAACTCTTGGTGGGCATGGATTCTCTATCTCTGCATCTTAGGTGCTATAGTCTATTTCGGCTGGGATTACTACAGGGAGCGTTTGCATCGCAAGTACTACGATGAAAAGATTAACTTCTTTGTGAATACCGCCCATAACATCCGTACCCCTTTGAGTCTTGTGCTGGCTCCTCTTGCCGACTTGGCGAAGGATGCTACACTGGACGATAAGAGCCGAAAGTTCTTGGAGATGGCACAGCGTAATGGCGATAAGCTTCTGAAGATGGTGACCGAGTTGCTTGATTTCCAGAAAATTGCCGTAGCGAAGACACAAGTTCGCTTGCAGAAAGTGGAACTGTCTGTCCTCTTGCGTCAGCAGGTGGATAAGTTCCAGATGTCAGCCCAGGAGAAACACATCAGTCTTCGGTTGGCAACCTGTGGACAGCATATCTTCTCTACCGATCTTTCTATGATGGATTTGATATTCGAGAATCTGCTCTCCAATGCCGTAAAATATACGCAGGTGGGTGGAACCATCACCGTCTCTGCTTCGCTCGATGGGGTTGCCAAGCAAGTCTGCATCCAGGTAAGCGATACCGGCATTGGTATCCCGAAAACCGAGGCCAAGCATATCTTCCAGAGTTTCTTCCGTGCCTCCAATGCGGTCAATTCTCAGGAGATGGGCAGTGGCTTGGGCTTGATGCTCACTCGCCAGCTTGTGCAGAAACTGGGAGGAAAGTTAACATTCGAGAGCGAGGAAGGCAAGGGAACTGCTTTCTTGGTTGTATTGCCTGATAACGGAAATGTTGATGTTTCCGTTTCTTCCAAGCCAGCAAGTCTGCCGGAAACTTCAGATACCTCCGTGTCTGCCGATGAAAGAATAATATCAGAGGAACCCCTTAAGGACACGCTCCTTTTTGTAGATGACAACGAAGACCTCCGTCAATACATCCGTATGGCTTTCGCCGACCAATATCATGTAGTGGATGTGGAGAGTGGCGAGGCTGCCTTGAAGTATCTGTCTGAGAATGGTGAGTGTGACATCGTGGTATCCGATGTGATGATGCCGGGTATGCAGGGCGATGAACTCTGCCGTCGCATCAAGGAAAACAAGGAGACCAGTTGGCTGCCTGTCATCCTCCTGACGGCGAAGGCTGGTCGTGATTTCATGATAGAAGGTCTAGACCTTGGAGCAGACGATTACATTGCCAAGCCGTTCGACTCTGCCATCCTTGCCAGCAAGATTGCGGGCATGTTGAAGAACCGTCGCCGTCTGAGTCAATACTATATGGAGCAAAGTCTCGCCATCGTAAGAGGAGAGGACTCTGGGCTATCGTCTTCAAAGAGCCTGTTGCCAAGCGAACCTTCTCTGCCATCCGTGGCTTCCGATGAAACGAATAAATCATCTGATGAAGCAAATAAATCATCCGATGAAACGAATAAATCATCTGATGAAAAAGAACCGGATTTGGATCCGATGGACCAGGCTTTCGTTGAGAAAGCAACCCGTCTCGTTCTCGATAACCTGAGCGACACCGGCTTCACCATCGACCGCCTTTGCCGGGAGATGGCGATGAGCCGTACGCTCTTTTATGGCAAGTTGAAGACTCTGACAGGGCAAGGACCGCAAGACTTCATGCGACTCATCCGTTTGGAGCAGGCTGCCCAGTATCTGAAGCAAGGCGATAGCGTTTTGGATGTCTCCGTGAAGACTGGATTTGTAAACGTAAAGTACTTCAGTACAGTCTTCAAGAAGCATTTCGGGGTGTCACCGAGTAAGTATGAATAAAATGAGCCATGTAAATTGCTGGTAAAGAAAGTAAAATTACTACCTTCTGATATTCAGCTGGTTATATGTAAATGTAAGGTTTCAGATCTGGCGATAAGTCAGATTTGAAACCTTTTTTGTTTGCATTCTAACCTGGCTTTTCTCCCTTTTCTGTACTTTTGCAGTCGAGTTCTTATAGTAACTCGCAATGAATAACAATTATGCTAAACAGCAACTATACACTAGGTTTAAAAATTTAATAATGAAAAGGAACTTTTTGAAAATCTGCTTGCTATTTGCAAGTATGTTTGCTTCATTTTCTTGCAGTGCTAGTCCTTCGGTGATGGATACGCCTGATGCAAGCGAATCGATTCCTACCGCCCAGCAATGGAACAAGGATGTAGTAGGTTGGAATCTCGGTAATGAATTCGAGTGCTCAGCTCCTGGGCAGGATGGTGAGTCGATGCAGATTGGCAATCCTGATGGTTCCATCCATGCAGAGACAGCTTGGGGCAATCCCGTTGTTACCAAGAAGATGATACAAGCCGTGAAGAAGGCTGGTTTCAATGCCATCCGTATTCCAATCCGTTGGCAGTGTCACATTACCAACGCTCAGGCAATGAGCATCGACAAGGCTTGGATTGCTCGTATCAAGGAGGTAGTGGGCTGGTGTCTCGACAACGGTTTGAAGGTTATCATCAATGTGCATCATGAAAAATGGCTCGAAGGTCGTCCTACCTATCAATATAAGGAAGAAAACTGCCAGAAGCTTGCGCTCCTCTGGATGAATATCGCCTCTGAGTTTGCTAATTATGACAGTCGCTTGGCTTTCGCCGGTACCAATGAGGTTCACATCAGGGACAACTGGGGCAAGCCTACTGCCGAGAACCTCGAAGTGCAGAATGCTTACAATCAGATATTCGTGGATGTGGTTCGTGCCACAGGCGGCAACAATGCCAAGCGCCACCTCATCTTACAGACATACGTTTGCAACCCTTGGTTTGGCATCGAGAATGGAGATTTCATCATTCCAAAGGATACCGAAGGCAATGGCAATAACTATATGAGTGTGGAATTCCACTACTATCAGCCATGGAGCTACGCCGGCGATTGCACCTACGATTACTGGGGTGATGCTTACAAGGATGCTGGCAAGATACCTGCAGAAAACGAGAAGACGATGACGGATTTCTTCGACAAGGCGGTGAATACCTGGAGCAACAAAGGACTGGGTATCGTAATAGGAGAGTGGGGAGTAACCGATCACTATAAGTCAAACTCAGAGAAAGTGCATGAAAACATGACCTACTACTGTAAGTTCTTGACTACGGAGGCTCGCAAACGAGGCTTCTCTACTTTTGTTTGGGACAACAACCACTTCGGCAACGGCTCTGAGAAGTATGGCATCTTCGACCGTTTCAAGAGTATGAAGGTGAATGCTCCTTGGATTCTCGAAGGAATCTTTGGGAAAGAATAATGTTAAACTAAAAACAAAATATCAATTATGAGAAAGAAAACTATGTTTCTCGGCCTGCTCGGTGCAGGTTTGATGTGGATGCCTGCTTCTGCCATTCTCGCTGCCCAGATGAACAATGCTGCGATGAGCGTTCAGCAGAACCAAGGCATCAAGGGTACAGTGGTGGATGCCACTGGCGAAACCTTGATTGGCGCTAGCGTGAAGGTGGCCGGTACAACCAACGGTGCCGTTACCGATATAGATGGTAACTTTACGTTGAACTGCAAGCCTGGAGTAACGCTTGAAGTGAGCTACATCGGTTACAAGACGATGACCGTGAAAGCTGCTAATGGCATGAAAATCACGATGCAAGAGGATGGTAAGGCCTTGAATGAGGTCGTTGTCACCGCCCTCGGTATCAAACGAGACCGCAAGGCCCTCGGCTATGGCTTGGAGGAAGTGAAGGGTGAGGAACTCACCAAGGCGAAGGAAACCAACGTCATCAACTCACTTTCAGGTAAGGTGGCTGGTCTCGTTGTGCAGAACACCGCTGGCGGTGCTTCTGGTTCTACCCGCGTGCTTCTTCGTGGTAATACAGAAATGGCAGGCAACAACCAGCCTCTCTACGTGGTGGATGGTGTGCCTTTGGATAATACCAACTTTGGCAGTGCTGGTGAAGCTGGTGGTTATGACCTCGGTGATGGTATCTCTGCCATCAATCCTGACGATATCGAGACGATGACCGTATTGAAAGGTCCTGCTGCCTCTGCCCTCTATGGTAGCCGTGCTTCCCATGGTGTTATCTTGATTACGACCAAGAAGGCGGAGAAGGATAAGATTGGTGTAGAGTACAATGGTTCTTTCACTGTCGATACCCAGTTGGCTAAGTGGGATGACATCCAGGAGATATATGGCGCTGGCTACAATGGCGAGCTTCCTAATGCGAGCACTTCTGGTACGAACTCAAGTTGGGGACCTAAGGCCGATGACTTCATGTTCAAGTATTTCGATGGCGAGGAGCGTCCTTTCCTGATGCACCCTAACAACGCCTCCGATTTCTTCCGCACAGGTTTCACCACTCAGAATTCTGCCATCCTCTCAGTTAATTCCGGTAAGACGGGTATGCGTTTCTCTGTTACCGATATGCGCAACAAGGATATCTTGCCAAATACCAATATGAGTCGTGACAACTTCAACCTCCGTGTGAATACCTCAGCTGGTCCTGTTGACTTCGACTTCACCGCCAACTATACTCGTGAGAAGGTGAAGAACCGTCCTGCATTGGGAGACTCTCAGAGCAACGTGGGTAAGAACCTCATGACCCTGGCTGGTACCTACGACCAGGCTTGGTTGAAGCACTATGAGGATGCCGACGGCAACTACTCCAACTGGAATGGTAACGATCAGTATAACAAGAACCCATACTGGGATCTCTATAAGAACAGCAATACATCCGACAAGGACGTGTTCCGTTTTACGGGTAAGGCCATCTGGAACATCGACAAGCACCTCAAGCTGCAGGGTACCATCGGTACCGACATCAACAGCATGAACTTCGAGGACTTCATCGCCAAGACAACTCCAGGAACTCCTGCCGGAAAGCTTACCGACCAAATCTTCAACAACCGCACATTCAACGCCGAGATACTCGCCCTCTACAACAACTCATGGGGCGACTTCGATGTCAACGCTACCGCTGGTGGTAACATCTTCAAGGTGAACAACAAGACCACTACTAACGTCGGTCTCAACCAGCAGATGAATGGCATCAAGAACATCATGAACTATCAGGAGCAGAATACTCGTGAGAGCATGTACAAGAAACAGATCAGCTCACTCTATGCCAGCGCGAGCCTCGGCTACAAGCATACTTACTATCTGGAGGGAACACTCCGTGGAGATAAGTCTTCTACGCTCCCTTCGGGCAATAATACATATATATATCCTTCTGTATCTGGTAGCTTGGTTTTCTCCGAGTTTATCAAGAACAAGAAGTTCATCAATTATGGTAAGATTCGCGCATCTTGGGCAAAGGTAGGTAGCGATACCGATCCATACCTGTTGGCACTCAACTATACCACGGGCAAGTACAGCTACTCGGGTTATACCATCGGTATGATAGCCAACTCAACACAGCCGAACAAGGATTTGAAGCCTACAATGACAGGTTCTTACGAGGTAGGTTTGGAGATGAAGTTCCTCAACGGACGCTTGGGCTTGGATGCCACCTATTACAACCAGAACTCCAAGAACCAGATTTTGAGTTTGGCTTCAACCACCACCTCTGGCTATGCTTACCGCCTCATCAATGCCGGTGAGATTCAGAACCAGGGTGTCGAGATTGCCCTCAATGCCCGTGCCTTGCAGATCAAGGACTTCGCTTGGGACTTGGGTGTCAACTTCTCGAAGAATACCAACAAGGTGAAGTCGCTCGTAGATGGCATGGACTATTTTGAGCTTGCCAAGGCCACATGGTGCGGTGTATCAGTAGGTGCTCAGGTTGGCGAGAACTATGGAGCTATCCGTGGACACGACTTCCTCTACAACGACAAGGGACAGGTGGTTGTCGATGCAGCTACTGGTCTTCCAAAGATTGACCAGAAGGTCAAGACCATCGGCAATTCTACTTGGGACTGGACAGGTGGTTTCTACTCAACCTTCAGCTACAAGAACTTCCGCCTCTCTGCATCCTTCGATGTGAAGGTAGGTGCCGACATCTACTCTATGTCCATGCGTTCTGCATACCAGACAGGTAAGGCAAAGGGAACATTGGCAGGCCGTGAGGAGTGGTACACTTCCGAGGAGGCTCGCAAGGCTTCGGGTATGGACCTTGCCGCATGGCGTGAAGCAGGTAACTGCAAGGGATTTGTCGTAGAGGGTGTCATCGACAATGGCGACGGTACTTATCGCAAGAACGACATCGCCGTGAACCCTGAAGATTACTGGAAGCATGTGGCAAATGGCGTGCAGAGTGCCTTCGTTTACGACAATTCTTACGTGAAGTGTCGTGAGATTACTTTCGGCTATACCTTCCCAGAGAGCATCCTGGGCAAGTATGTCAAGGGCTTGACCGTATCCTTCGTGGCTCGTAACCCATTCATTGTTTGGAAGAACATTCCTAACATCGACCCAGACTCCAGCTACAACACCTCAGGTCTCGGTCTGGAATATGGTTCCCTGCCATCTCGCAAGAGTTATGGTTTGAACGTGAACGTGAAGTTCTAGTCTCGAAAAAATGAATCAATTTCTTTAGAAGAGTTCTAATATATAATAAGGTAAGAAAATGAACAATATAATCAAGAAATATATAGGTAAGAGCAGCCTGATGATGGCTTTCGCCCTGATGGCAACCGGCACTGCGATGACTTCTTGCTCAGATGAAACCTTGAGCAACATCAATACCGACAAGACCAAGGTGAACGAGCTCGACCCTAACGCACAGTTGACAACAGCTTTGTTGCAGACTTACGGTGACTTCAGTCTGATGGATACCTACCGTAACTATATATCTGGTTTTCCACAGTATTTCGCTGGTGGTTGGAATGTAACCAATTACGCTGGTTCTAATTTCAGAGAAGATGATATGTCCCGTCGAGTTTGGGACCGCTATTATGAAATCAGTATCAAGAACCTTGTGGATGCCATCCACAATTCTGCTGACAAGGCAAACTTGAATGCGGCACTTCGTATCCACCGTGTCTATCTCACGGCAGTTTTGGCAGATACCTACGGTGACGTGCCTTGTTCGGAGGCAGGTCTGGGTTATATCTCAGGTATCTCCACCCCTAAGTATGATACCGTAGAGGAACTCTACAGCTGGTTCTTCGATGAACTTGACGCTTGCGAGAAGCAGCTTGGCACAGGTACCGACCACATTTCTGGTGATGTCACCAGCATGGGTGGTGATGTAGCTCAGTGGAAGAAGTATGCCAATGCACTCCGTATGCGCTATGCCATGCGCATTTCCGATGTTAATCCACAGAAGGCAAAGGAAGAGTTTGAGAAGGCTGTGGCTGCCGGTGCTATCGCCAGTGCAGCAGATGATGCTTATATCAAGTATGCTGATGCTCCATTTACCTATTATGATGGAGCCAACGATTACGATTTCCGTACCAATGCCTTGGGAGAGATTCTCTATGGTCAGGATGCCACATCGCCTACCATGGTATGCTCTACCTTGTTCTATCAGTTGCAGAATACCAACGACCCTCGTCTCTATCGCATCTGCCGTCACTACTACAATATCAAGCGTAGTCAGGTGAAGCCAGATAAGGAGCAGAACATCGACTTGACCGATGATTTCCTGGCTTACTTCCAGAGCAAGAACCTCGGTGAGGAGCCTTGCAACCCTGGTGCAGCCTGGTACACAGACTGGATGAATCCAGCTACGTTGGATGACCTTCCTACTTTGAAGAAGTATGCAGAGATTGACGAGAACACTTATGCCAACTCTGATTATATAGCCCGAGCTAGTCGTCCTTGCCTGAACATCGACTTCGAGATGCCTTCTTGCCCTGGCGACTTGATGAGCTATGCTGAGGTGGAGTTCCTTAAGGCTGAGGCTGCAACCAAGGGTTGGAATGTAGGTGGTGGTGATGCTGAAAGTCACTACGAGGCTGGTGTTCGTGCCAGCATGGAGTTGCTCAACAACTACTATCTCACGTCCAACAAGATTTCTGAGGATGAGATCAATGAGTTCATTGCCAACAACAAGTTGGGTGACAATCCTAAGGAGACCATCAACACCCAGGCTTGGATTCTCCACATGATGAACCCTTCTGAGGGTTGGGCTAACATGCGCCGCTCTGACTATCCTGCCATCTTGAATCGTGATCTCTTGACCAAGAATGGTTTCACTTATACGGATTCTGATTGGTCAATGCCTGTCCGCTTGCAGTATCCTGAGTTGGAAGCTCAGTACAACAATGCCAACTACAAGGCTGCCATCGACCGCATGGGTGGTACCGACAACTGGCACAAGCGCCTCTGGTGGGACAAGGCTGATGTAAACCTTCAGCCAGACTTCAATCCTCCATTCGGAAAGGGATATAGCAAGTAGTGTTTAATGTTAAGTGTTAAATGTTAAGTCTTATAGGACAATAGAATAGAATAAATAATTATGAATAAGACAATGAAACAATATAAGGGAAAAGTCTTGAAGGCTATGATGATGCTCTTAGCCGTGGGTTTCGCACTGGCTGGTACATCTACCTTGTCTTCTTGCTCTTCTGACGATGAACCATACTTCACTGTCAGCGAAGATGACAATCCACGTATCTTGAACACCGACTTGGCTGATTCCAAGATAGACCGCAAGACTAATTATAAGTTGGAAATCAAGGTGACTCCTGTTCACTACACCACTGTGACATGGTTGCTCGACGGCACTCAGATTGCCGAAGGTAATACTATCGACCAGACTTTGCCTGTAGGTAATCATGAACTGAAGATTGTGGCAACCACCACCAAGGGTAAGAGCACATCCCGCACCTTGAAAGTTACCGTAACTCCTGCTGCCGATGACCCAGCCTTGGGTACCAATGCCGTCGAGCTTTGGGTAGCTCCGGGTGCTGAGACCACTATCCATAAGTGCAAGAATCTCGGTACAGTTACTAAAGTAATGGTAGGTGGCAAGGAAGTAGCCTTCGAGGTTCTCGAAGAGGGCACAGCCTTGAAGCTCACAGCTCCTACAGGTTTGGAGAATGGTGACTATGATATCACTTTGGTAGATGGTGAGGGCAACCAGTTCTCTGGCGGAATCATCAAGGTAACTACAGAGCCACGTCCATCTATGGAGAACACCATCTGGGAAGGTGAGTTTGCCGTGACATGGGGTACACCGTTCGATGCCTTGAAGGATACCTTCCTCTCAAAGGTGAAGGCTGGCACCATCCTCCGTGTCTATGTAGATGGAAATGGTCAGGGTACCGCTGCCACAGCTTGGTGGAACAACATCCTTACTGGTAAGGGCGACCCAGAGCGTGGCGACATCATGGTGAATGGACCTGCTAAATGGGAGTTTGAACTGACCGACTTGTCTATCCAACTCTTGACAGAGCAGAATGGTCTCCTCCTCGTGGGTGACGGTTATACCGTAAAGAAAGTAACTATTGAATAATATATTAGAAAGATTTCCGTTTTTAACATAAAACGTCAAACCTTTGAATTTATGAAGAAAATTTTATTATCTATTTCAATGTTGGCATTGGCTTATACAGCCAGTGCCAATGTTCCAGTTATCAAGAGCGACCCTAAGATAGAGGCTCAGGTAGAACAAACCCTGAAGAAACTCACCTTGGAGGAAAAGATAGGTCAGATGATGGAATTGGTGACCGACCTCTTTGGTGCCAACGACAAGAACGGTGTGTTCTATATCGACGAGCACAAGACCGATTCTATCCTTTCTCGCTATAAGATTGGCTCTATCCTCAACGCTCCAAATACCTGCGCTCCTACAGCCAAGCAGTGGGAGAAGTACATCGCGCAAATCCAGAAGATCTCGATGAAGCGCATCGGCATCCCTTGTGTCTTCGGTCTCGACCAGAACCATGGTTCTACTTATACACAGGGCGGAACCCTCTTTCCGCAGAACATCAATGTGGCTGCCTCCTTCAATCGTGAGATAGCTCGCCGTTCGGCTGAGGCTACTGCTTATGAGACTCGTGCCGTGAGCGTGCCTTGGACTTACAGTCCTACCGTTGACCTCGGTCGTGATGCCCGTTGGCCTCGCATCTGGGAGAACTTTGGCGAGGATTGCTACCTCAGTTCAGAGATGGGCAAGGCGATGGTCTATGGTTTCCAGGGCGAGGACCCAAACAACATCGACCAGTATCACATTGCCACTTCAATGAAGCACTTCATGGGCTATGGCGTGCCTTGGACAGGTAAAGACCGTACGCCAGCCTATATCTCTCCAGCCGACTTGCGAGAGAAGCACTTCGCTCCTTTCCTGGCGGGTCTGCAGGCTGGAGCCTTGACCGTGATGGTGAATTCCGCTTCCGTCAATGGTATGCCGATGCACGCCAACAAGGACATCCTGACAGGATGGCTGAAGGAAGAGACAGGATGGGATGGTGTGCTCATCACCGACTGGGCAGACATCAACAATCTCTATACTCGTGAGATGGTGGCAAAGGACAAGAAGGATGCGCTCCGCATCGCCATCAATGCTGGTATCGACATGATTATGGAACCTTATTCTTGCGATGCTTGTGGCTATCTTGTAGAACTGGTGAAGGAAGGTAAGATTCCGATGAGTCGCATCGACGATGCCTGTCGCCGTGTGCTTCGCATGAAATACCGTCTCGACCTCTTCAGGAACCCAACCCAGAAACTGAAGAATTATCCTAAGTTTGGTGGCGAGGAGTTTGCCAAGCTCGCCTTGGAGGGAGCTACCGAGAGTATGGTGCTCCTGAAGAACGAGGGTAATATCCTTCCTTTGCAGCATGGCAAGAAGATTCTCCTTACGGGTCCTAATGCCAATCAGATGCGCTGCCTGGACGGTGGATGGAGCTATACCTGGCAGGGTCATCGTGCTGATGAGTTTGCCGGCAAGTACAATACCATCTATGAGGCATTCTGTAATGAGTATGGCAAGGAGAATGTCATCTTGAACCAGGGTGTTACCTATAATGAGAAGGGAAAATACTGGGAGGAGAACGAACCTCAGATTCAGGGCGCTGTTGATGCAGCAAAGGATGCTGACATCATCGTGGTTTGCATCGGTGAGAACTCCTATACAGAGACTCCGGGCAATCTGACCGACCTTTGGCTTTCAGAGAATCAACGTAATCTCGTGAAGGAACTCGCCAAGACCGGTAAGCCTGTCGTTCTGGTATTGAATGAAGGTCGTCCTCGCCTCATCGCTGACATCGAACCATTGGCACAGGGCATCATCGACATCCTTATTCCTGGCAACATGGGCGGCGATGCCTTGGCAAACTTGGTATCGGGCAAGTCAAACTTCAGTGGCAAGATGCCTTACACCTATCCTAAGGAAATCAATTCGCTCGCCAACTATGACTTCAAGAAGAGTGAGGAGGTGGGTACGATGGAAGGTGCTTACGACTACAATGCGAAGATTACTCAGCAGTGGGGCTTCGGATATGGTTTGAGCTACACCTCTTACAAATATAGCAACCTGAAGGTTTCTCAGTCTGATTTCCGCCACGGCGACATCATCAAGGTGAGCGTGGATGTGAAGAATACGGGAAAGGTGGCAGGCAAGGAGAGTGTCCTCCTGTTCGGTAGCGATCTCATCGCTAGTATGGTGCCTGATGGCCGTCGTCTCCGTGCCTTCGATAAGATAGAGCTTCAGCCTGGTGAGACCAAGACCGTGACATTTGAATTAAAGGCAGACGATTTGGCCTTCGTAGATTGGAATGGCAAATGGAGATTGGAGGAAGGCGACTTCAAGTTGATGATTGCCGACCAGAGTGCTGATATCCATTGTACTGATACTTATCAGTGGCCTACTGCCAACCGATAATGTATATTTAAAAGATGATGAGTTAAAGAAAAGAGCGTGCCAATAGCGGTGCGCTCTTTTTGTTTGCATAGTTAAATGCAGAAGAGTTAAATATTTACAAGAATCCCCCATGATGTTTGGTAGTATGTTTTGAAAACATTAATTTTGCAAAACAATTTTTTGCAGATTTACAGAATCATTTAAAACAAAGATAATGGAAATAATAGGAATAGTCATTGGTCTTGCCATCGGCTTCTTCGTGGGCAAACTGCTGGAAGCCAAGAAGGCGGGAGAGGAGAAAACGCAGCTTGTAGCGAAGGCGCAGGTGCTGCAGGCTAACATTGAACAGAGCAATCTGCATCATGCTTCTGAGGTTCAATCCTTGAAAGTTCAGATGGAGAACGAGCGGCAGTATGCCGCCAAACTCAGGGCGGAAAGCGACCAGCAGTGGGCACAGAAACTCGAAAACCTGAAGCAGGAGATGCAACGCATGACCATCGAGCAGCAGCGCGTGGCGGCAGAACAGCTCGCAGCCAAGCAATCTGCCTTGCAGGAAAACAACCGACTTCAGATGGACGAGCTTCTGAAACCAATCAAGGAGCAATTCGCTGATTTCAAGAAATCGGTAGAAGAAAGCAAGACCCAGAACGAAGTGAACAAGAAAGAACTGCAGAATACCTTCGAGGCTACGATGAAACTCTTCCAGCAGGAGCAGCAGCAGGCTGTATCGAGTCTGAAAGAGCAGACTTCGAAGATAGGATCCGATGCCGCCAACCTCACCAAGGCATTAAAGGGCGATAGCAAGATGCAGGGCGACTGGGGCGAGATGGTGCTGGAAACCATTCTGGAGAATAGCGGTCTGCGCAAAGACGAAGAGTTCTTCATTCAGGAGAACACCAAGGACGAGAACGGCAAGAACTTCCGTCCCGATGTCATCGTCCGCTTCCCGGAGGGCAGAAGCGTGGTGATAGATTCCAAGGTTTCGCTCACCGCCTATACCGATGCCCTGGCTGCCGGGAATGATGAGGAGCGCGAGCGGTTGATGAAGGCGCATGCCCTCAGCGTCCGTAAGCATATCGACGAACTTGCCGAGAAGGATTACTCCAAACTGGTGGATGATGCCATCGGTTTCGTCCTGATGTTCATCCCTAACGAAACCAGCTATATCGCAGCCATGAAGCAGCAGCCCGACCTCAGCCGCTATGCTTACCAGAAGAAGATTATCATCATTTCGCCAAGCAATCTGCTCATGGCGCTGCAGCTGGCGTATAATCTCTGGCAGTACGACCGACAGAACAAGAATGTGGAGAAGATAGTGAAAACTGCCGCCGACCTATATGATAAGGTGGCAGGTTTCGAAGATACCTTCCTGGGTATCGGCGATCTGATAACCCGCCTTTCCTGCACCTTTGATAAGGCAAGAAAGCAGCTTTACGATGGAAGCGGCAACGTGATGCGTAGGGTGGAGAGCTTGAAAGGGCTGGGTGTAACGCCGAAAAAGCAAATCAAGTCGCTTGAAGAATAGTAACATTTTCTTTTCCTGGTGTTATCTTATTGTTCAAAAGTATTTGCAAATCGTTCATTTTTTGAAATTTGTTCTCTAAAAATGAGCGGTTTTCGATTTTTCTTTGTACTTTTGCCACGCCTATTCGGAAAGATAGGCACATACATGGAACAATCAAAAAATACCGTATAATCATGAAACTGAACGAATTTCTTTCAGACAGCTTTAATGCTGCAGAATGGGAAGCTAAAGGTTATCAGCTTCCTAAGTATGACATCGCAGCCGTAGCTAAGAAGACTCACGACGAGCCTACTTGGGTTCACTTCGGCGCAGGTAACATCTTCCGTGCTTTCCCAGCCGCCATCCTCAACGATGCGCTCAACACGGGCAAGTACGATCGTGGCGTAATCGTGGCCGAAAGCTTCGACTACGAAATCATCGACAAGGCTTATCGCCCTTATCATAACCTCTCGCTTCTCGTCAGCCTCCAGAGCAACGGCACCATCGAGAAGAAGGTCATCGCTTCTATCACAGAAAGCCTCAAGGCTGATAAGCAGTTTGGTGAGGATTGGGCCCGATTGGTTCAGATCTTCCAGGCACCAAGTCTGCAGATGGTAACTTTCACCATCACCGAGAAGGGATATTCTTTCAATGATGCCGATTTGGCTCGTGGTCTCGATGCAGTCTTCGCCATGGGTAAGCTCACCGCTCTGCTTTACGAAAGATACAAGGCAGGCAAGTTGCCTGTAACCCTTCAGTCAACAGACAACTGTTCTCACAATGGCGACCATGTAAAGGCTGGTGTCAAGGCTTACGCCGAGCGCTGGGTAAAGGATGGCATCGTTGAGGCTGGATTCCTGGATTACATCAACGACAGCAGCAAGGTAACCTATCCTTGGTCTATGATTGATAAGATTACTCCTCGTCCTCACGAGAAGGTACAGGCGATGCTTGCCGAGGATGGTTTCGAGGACAACGATACCATCATCACCGAAAAGCATACCTTCACCGCTCCTTTCGTGAATGCAGAGGAAGTGCAGTATCTCGTTTGCGAGGATACCTATACCAACGGTCGCCCACCATTGGAGCTGGGCGGTGCGCTCTATACCACCCGCAAGACAGTGGATGAGGTGGAGACCATGAAGGTAACCACCTGTCTGAACCCATTGCATACAGCGATGTCTATCTATGGCTGCATGCTCGACTATACTCTGATTTCTGCCGAGATGGCCGATGAGGACCTTCGTGCCTTCATCCAGAAGATAGGTTACATCGAGGCGATGCCAGTGGTTACAGATCCAGGCGTATTGAACCCATACGAGTTTATCGGCACCGTTATCAACAAGCGTCTGCCTAACCCATTCATGCCAGATGCTCCTCAGCGCATCGCTACCGATACCAGCCAGAAGCTCTCTATCCGTTTCGGTGAGACCATCAAGAAGTATATCGACCGTGGTCTCGACAAGAGCAATCTCGTATTGATTCCATTGGTATTGGCAGGTTATGCCCGCTATCTCAAGGCATTGGATGATAACCTGAAGCCATTCGAGCCATCTTCCGACCCATTGCTGGCAGAACTCCAGGCCATCGTGGCTCCTCTGGAGGTAGGCAAGGCAGATCAGGACTATTCTTGCCTGAAGAATCTCTATTCCCGCAAGGATGTATTCGGACTCGATCTCTACGAGGCAGGCTTCGGCGAGCAGATTGAAGGCATGGTGAAGGAGCTCTTCGCCGGCAAGGGTGCCGTAAGACAGACATTGCATAAATATGTTGCAGCAAGATAATTCATTTTAAAATTCATACATTATATATATAAAGATATATGGAAAGAACATGGCGCTGGTTTGGCAAGAAGGATAAGATTACTCTTGCACAGTTGAAGCAGATTGGTGTAGAGGGCATTGTTACCGCATTGCACGATGTTCCTCTGGGTGAGGTTTGGACACGCGAGAAGATTCATGAACTCAAGGAGTACATCGAGTCTTACGGCATGAAATGGAGCGTGGTTGAGTCTTTGCCAGTGGTTGAAACCTTGAAGTATGGCGGTCCCGACCGTGACCATCAGATTGAGGTTTACAAGGAGAGTCTGAGAAACCTGGGCGAGGAAGGCATCAAGTGCATCTGTTACAACTTCATGCCGGTTTTGGACTGGGCTCGTACCGATTTGGCACACGAGAATCCTAACGGAGCCAACAACCTCTATATGAACTGGGGCGAGTTTGCCTACTTCGACATCTATATCCTCCAGCGTGAAGGTGCCCGTGAGGACTGGGCTGAATTCTCTAAGGAGCACAAGTGGGGCAGAGACCTCGTGGCTGAGGCTGATGAAATCAAGAAGACTTCTACACCAGAGCAGGATCATGCCTTGGTTGAGAATATCATCATCAAGACACAGGGCTTCGTTTCCGGTAACTTCAGTGAGGGCGATTCTGCTCCTGTGCAGAAGTTCCGCGACCTGCTGAAGCTTTACGATGGTATCGACAAGAAGAAGTTGCAGGAGAACATGAAGTATTGGCTGGAGGCCATCATGCCTATCTGCGATGAATACGATATCAACATGTGTGTTCACCCTGATGATCCTCCTTATCCAGTATTCGGTTTGCCAAGAATCATCGGTCGTGCCGAGGATATCCAGTGGATGTTGGATGCTGTGCCAAACAAGCACAACGGTCTGACTTTCTGTGCGGGTTCATTCTCTGCCGGCGAGCACAACGATTGTGTGGCAATGGCTAAGCAGTTTGCTGACCGCACCCATTTCGTTCACCTTCGTTCCTGCTACATCTTCCCTAATGGCAACTTCACTGAGGCTTCCCACCTGGGTGGTCGTGGTCATCTGATAGATCTTTGCCGCATTTTTGAGAAGGCAGAGCAGGAGGGCAAGTGCAATTCGGGTCGCCGATTGCCTATGCGAGTAGATCATGGCATGACCTTCACCGATGAGCCAGGCGGCGTATTCGATGAGAGCAACCACGGCCACAATGCCGGTTACACCCTCCTGGGCCGCATGTTTGCCATGGGCCAGATTCAGGGCGTCATCGCTACCGTGGATGATGAGCTGGGCATAGAGTACAAGCAGCCGGGATTCTATGATTAGTTGATAGTTTATAGTTTATAGGCTATTAAGTGATTTGAAATTCAGGTTAGATGAAATATAAAATAGGCTAGCGTGCGTTTGTGCATGCTAGCTTTTTTATGCCGTTTTTGTGGTTATTGGCTAAATATACCGCTTGTTTTAGCCAATAATGCTTAAAAATATGTATTATTGGCTAAAAGTTATATAAGAATTAGCCAATAATTGCTTTTTTCTTGTTATTTTTGCAAGCGATAAGAAATTAAAGCAGGAGAAAAAGAAGATGAAGAATAATATCATAGGCAGAAAGAGTGAACAAGACACCCTGGCGCGTATTTACGAGTCAGGGCAGTCGGAATTTGTGGCAGTATGCGGACGCCGCAGAGTGGGCAAAACGTTTCTTGTGCGCGAATACTTTGAGCAGGAAATGGTGTTTCAGACATCAGGATTGGCTGGCGGAAACACACAGGAGCAGTTGAAAAACTTCTTTTATACGCTTCGACGTTACGACAGGAATGCAACCTCTGTTCCCCACGACTGGCTCGATGCTTTCGAAATGCTTATCACTTATCTCGATTCTTTAAACGGGATAGAGCGCAAGGTGGTTTTTCTCGACGAACTGCCTTGGATGGATACTGCCGGCTCTAATTTTATTTCAGCCTTGGAGCATTTCTGGAACGGATGGGCTTCGGCACGTCGTGACATCGTTCTGATAGTCTGCGGCTCTGCCACTTCCTGGATGATGGATAAACTCATCAATAACCATGGCGGACTTTATGGTCGTCTTACCCATCGTCTTTTCCTTCAGCCTTTTTCTCTTGGCGAGTCGGAAGCTTTCCTGAAGACTAAGGGGATGATGTTGTCCAGATATGAACTGGCTGAACTTTATATGATATTGGGAGGAATTCCGTATTACCTGAATCTTTTGGACGAGCGGTTAAGTCTGGCGCAGAATATTGACCGTTTGCTGTTCAGTCCTAATGGTCAGTTATACAATGAGTTTTCGATTCTCTATCGTTCTCTGTTTAAGGATTCTGAGGCATACGTCAAGGTGGTAGAATGCCTGAACGAGCGTGGTTATGGTATGATGCGCTCGGAAATAGCCGATGCCACTGGGATGAAGTCGGGCAAATCGTTGACCACGATTCTCGACAATCTGGAATCCTGCGGTTTCATCAGAAAGTATGTCAACTATGGCTGTTCCACCCGAAAGGCTCTCTATCAGTTGGTAGATTTCTTCACCTTGTTCTATTTCCGTTTCCTGCGCGACAGTTCATTCCGTAATCTTCTGTATTGGAGTAAGTTGCAGCGCACGCCCCGTTTTTATGCCTGGGCTGGAGTCTCTTTCGAGATATTGGCGATGAATCATATCGACCAGGTGAAGCAGCGGTTGGGAATTTCTGGTGTGGCTACCCAGTTGTATTCCTGGCGAAGCAAGAGTGATGCCGGGTCGGCGGAGCGGGCAGCCCAGATAGACATGGTGATAGAGCGTGGTGACAATACCATCAATCTTTGCGAAATGAAGTTTTCGGAAAGTGAGTTTGCCATCAATAAGGATTACGAGAAAATCCTGAGAAACAAAATCGTCCGCTTTATGGAGGAAACGAAGACACGGAAGTCGATACAGCTGACGTTTATCAGCAGTTATGGTCTTCAGCGGAATATGTATTCGGGCATAGCCCAGAATGAAGTGGTGCTCAATGATTTGTTTTGAGCTCCACTTGGCGTCCCGCCGGATTTGAACCCCCGCCAGATTTGATGTTTAATACTTTGGATTTTAGCAAAAACATGATGTTTAATACTTTGGATTTTAGCAAAAATATGATGTTTAATACTTTGGATTTTAGCATTTTTAATATATAATATGCTGATTTATAGATGTTTTTGATTATCTTTGCATCGTTTTTATATATATAATAAAAAATGAGACGAATAAATTACTATAATCGAGAGATAGACAAGGCTCTTTTGACATGGAAAAACAGTCCACGTCATAAGCCTTTGTTGCTTAGAGGAGCTCGCCAAGTAGGCAAGTCTTCCTCCATACATCATTTGGCGGAGCAATTTGAAAGTTTTGTGGAAATCAATTTTGAACGAAAGCCGAATTTTGCAGAAATATTCAAGGGAGACTTAGGTGCTCAGCATATCATAGAAAATATCAAGTCCATTACGGGGGAAGATATTATTCCAGGGAAAACTTTATTGTTTTTCGACGAAATCCAAATGTGTAAAGAGGCTATTTCTTCTCTCCGTTTCTTTTGGGAAGATGTTCCAGAATTGCATGTCATAGCTGCAGGCTCTCTCTTGGAATTTGCCCTGAATGAAATCCCGACTTTTGGAGTAGGCAGAATTCACTCGATGTTTATGTACCCGATGTCCTTTGATGAATTTATGGGAGCACTTGGTATGAATGTTTTATGCAAAGCTAAGCAAAATGCTACTCAGACATGTCCTTTGCCGTCTTTTCAGCATGAAAAATTGGTAGAGTTGTTTCGTACATATTTGATGGTTGGAGGAATGCCAGAATGCGTAGGTACATGGGTCTCTACACATAGTTATGCCGAATGCCAAACTGTTCAAAAGGAGTTGGTCTATACCTATGAGGTGGATTTTGCAAAATATAAGAAAAGGGCTAATACTACTTTACTTCGTCAGACATTGCATAGCGTAGCTCATCAAATTGGCGAGAAATTTATGTATAGCCAAGTATCGAGAGAATTCCGAACGGTGCAGATTAAGGAAGCACTTAGTCTCTTGACGTTGGCAGGTCTTGTCATTCCGATTTATAATACGGCTGCCAATGGCTTTCCTCTTGGTGCAGAAGCAGATGAGAAATGTGCAAAATATCTTTTCTTAGATAGTGGACTACTGCTGTCTATTTTGGGTATGGACTTAGGGAGTATCACGGAAATATCTGAGCAAATTTTAATCGGAAATGCTAGTGATTTAGTCAACAAAGGACATATTACTGAAATGGTCGCAGGGTTGGAAATCATCAAAAATATGCCTTCCGATACAATACCTACTCTTTACTTTTGGATGCGGGAGGCTCGAAATTCCCTTGCCGAGGTAGATTATGTCATGGCTAAAGACATGAAGGTGCTTCCTGTAGAAGTCAAGGCGGAAGTTCGTGGTGGCATGAAGAGTCTTTATTCTTTTGTAGAATCAAAGGGTATTACTCATGCAGTAAGGACTTCTCTAGAGAACTTTGGACAATTTAAGAAAGATGACTGTTTGATAGATATTTATCCGCTGTATGCATTGAGTAATCTTATTAGAAAATAATGGATTATGGGAATAATAAAGGCTCAGGGGGAGATTGTCCGTGGATAGACAATCTCCCCTGAGCCACAATAAATTGCTTTATTCCTTTGTTTTGAGCTCCACTTCCTCCACATACTTCACCAGTGAATCCTTGCCGTTGAGCAGGTAGTAATCCACTCTCACCACGTGGTTGATGTCGGCATTACCCTTCACCTTCACGTGGCGGGTCTTGCCGAATATCATCGTGTCGCGACGGGAAGGGTAGGAGACTAGCTGGATGATGTCCTTGGTAGAACCGCTGCCTATGTAGTAGATGCCCACGCTGTCCTTGATGGCTTTCATCGCAGCCAGCTTCGCCGTCTTCTTGGCGTGGATGGCAGCGGTATCTTCCGGATAGAACTCGCTGGCGGCCACCGTGTCGCCGTCGTGCTGATCGGGTGCAAACTTGCAGCTTGTACCCATTGTCGTGATAAAGGATGTGGCAGCCAAGGCTGCCACAAAGTATAATATCTTCTTCATTTTATCTCTTTTCTTTGTTATTTCTTTCTTTTTAAAAACCGTTTTTTACCGCCAGATGCGTTATCGGCTGCAAAAGTACAAAAAATAACTCGAAAAACCATACTTTTTTATCCTTTTATCATGCTTAACTCATGCAGCTTGTCACTCCGAGGGAAGTTCCAACAGCCGTCAAAATAGAGATTAAAATCTGAATAACCAATTTCCATGTTTCCTTTTTCATCTTGTTTTAGTGATTAGTGATTAATGATTGATTTTTTAGTGATTAATGATTAGTGATTAATTTTTAGTGATGTGATAGGCGAGGAGAGAAGCCCCTTTCGGGGCTAACTCTACAAGGTTATGTGCTCGTTGTCGCCGCCACTGTCAGTTCCGCTGCCCGTGCCGCCGCCGGTCGTGCCAGAGTCTGAGCCGCCGCCCTGACCCGTGTTCTCACTTCCGGTTCCGCCAGAGGTTCCACCGCCCTGGGTGCCGCTGCCACCCTGGCTGGTATCGCCGCCCGGATTGGTTCCGCCGCCATCGGCACCCTCGGTTCCGTAGCTGTCGTAGGCAGTAATCTTGCAGAGTTTCTTCAACTCGCTGTTACTCCAGCTACGGGTGTTTCTCACAATCAAGTGGATGTCCTCCACGCTGGCTGCCGAAACCTTGTCTCTGGTCAACTCGCCATGAGATTTCATGCCGATGGAGAAGAGACCGAGGTCGCCGAGACGCACGCTCTTGCCGTCGAGGATGAGCTCCTTCAAGCAGTCGAGCATGTCCATCATCACGCCGTGCACGGTGCCTCGGCTGTAAGGCGAGTTGTGCGAAGAGATGTGGTCCACGAACTCCTCGAAGTTCATCTCTCTGTCGGTCACCACGGTGGCATACCAGAGTTCCTTACCTGCGTTCTCGCCCGTCTGGGGAGTACGCTTCACTTTACGATACTTAATGTTTCCCTGTCCCATAATTTTAGTGATTTTTAGTGATGAATAAAAATATGATTAACTCTTGCCATTCTGAGAAACCAGTGTGGGTGGTATCTCTGAATGACGGTGCAAAGGTACGGCTTTTTTCTGAAGCCACCAAATTTCGGGTGGCGATAAGGCGCGATTTTGCGCAGCTTACAATCCGTAACTTGGTTAATAAACGCTACTCGTATTTTTGTGAGATAAGAAACTACGAGTTTTCCTCCGAAACTCATAGTTTTCGGGTTTAAGTATCAACATATAAGCCGGTTATCATGAAAATCGAGTCATCAGAAAAGTGACTCATTGACTCAGAAACTCAGTTACTCAGTTTTATTCTAGCCCTATCTTTCTATCTCTATAGAATAGATATTATATATATATTTATTTATATATATAATATAATTTTAATACTTACAATTTATAACTATCCATACATGAATGGGTCCAGAAATAAACTGAGTAACTGAGTCACTGAGTCACTGAGTCAAGTATGAATAAGTCTTTGAAATGGTGTATTTGTTTGATAATTAATGTATTAGGTTACATGATGCACTAAAATAGTGCGTATGGTTGGTACATTTTTTGAATTTTCATCCAACTTATCAAAACTGAATTTTGACAAATGACCATCCCGTTTGATAAATGCTACTACCTGGTGATTGGCAATAGTAACACCTGCTATATTATTGTCTTGCGTGTAATCTAAATATATATAACCTCGTGCATCAGGAAAAGCTACCCAATTTGCAGACTAGTATCAGCAGCAAGCACCGCATCCATCACATTATGGCGCAAGGTAACAATATCCGTATCAGGAGTAATACGGACTGCCATGGAATCAGAAACTATGCTAGTTTTTTCTTCCGGTAATTTATATGGCTTTACTTCACTCATACTTTTTTCTTTTTACTAAACATGTGCTGCAAGATACGCTGCTTTTTCGTAACTACCAAATTTTTCGAGAAGAAAACAATATAAAACACATAATTTTCCTATCCAGTCTTCCGCAAGTTATGCCAGGCGTGAAGGAAATATCTTCTGCCATTAAACCAATAAGGGCTGCAGACGGCATGATGCCGCTTGCAGCCCTTTCTCATTTTTTATATAATCCGAATCCTCAGATTACAAATTTATTTAATCCGAATCCTCAGATTACGCTCCATCGCCTGGATATTCAGGATTGGTAATCACACCACCAGGACCAACACCACCGGTGTTGTCTTTTCCACTCGCCTGCATGATGCAGCATGAATTCTCCACCTCAATTACCTGAATTGATGGTGACAAATACTCCTTCTTTTCCATAATTCCTTTGTTCATAATTCCTTTGTCGTTTAATTATTTAACAATAAATTTCTTACCATTCTTGATATAGATGCCCTTGCGAGGGGTGCCATTTACGCGCTGACCCTCTAAGGTGTAGATGGCTGCCGACTTAACAGCTGAACCCGTCTGCATGACATCACCCATAGGGATGATGCGGATGCCTGTGGTAGAACTGTCGTCTGGCATGCCGATGCTGAACATCATGGCACGGGATGGAGCCGACTGCGATGTCTTAATGTTCAGATACATGCGATATGGTGACAAATCGCCTGTATGAATACCGAAATTACCATCATAGCGCAAGCTGTAGCTACCATCTTCAAGAGCAGTGGTTGTATAGACACCACCTACTGAGGCACCTGCCAGGTCTTTGCAAAGAGGCATCATTCCTGACTTGCCATCCCAGTCTCTCAAAGTCAGCGTCTTGGCTGCTGGTTTTGTAAAGAAGTTGGCGCTGTATGCTACATTCTGTGCCTTCGCAACCAGACTCTGGTCGGCATTCTCCGCACTGAGCTTAACAACCATTGGAGTACCTGCCTTGATGGTGGTTGACTTGTCGAGCATCAGGATATAATTAACCAACTTTCCGTCGTTCGCAGTCAAGTGGATCATCATGTCTCCCAATGGATAGCACTCCTCTGCACCAGTAACATCAGAAACATTGATATCGAAAGGAAGGCAGAGCGATGCGTAACCCGTCTGTCCATCATTGAGCTGACGGCTATACTGAAGGTTCTTCACAGTGAACTCAGCCTGGGTGTTGATGGTTGTAGCATCGGTAAGGTTCAGTTCCTCGACATGGAACTTGCCATCTGTTGACTCTGTTGCCTCCAGTGTACCATCTTCATCTGCTACATACTTATGAAGAGTGCAGCCCTCGTTGCGGCAGCCCTTCTGGTAAATGTGCTTGTCGGCATCAAACTCTACTCCTTCAATGACATCATGATAGGTGGTAGACTTCAGAGTAGGATCATTGCCATACTTGGTAAACTTGTCATCTTTATAACAATAATCGTAAGCTGCAAAGTATACTGTATTGCCCTCTGCGGCTGTCAAAACAGGATAAGCATCAGCATCAGTGTCTGAGAGTTTCTGATACCAAGCCAGTTTGCCTTCAGATTTGCTTCCGTTGAGCAGGTAAGCCACCTCGCCGCTCTTCAGCTGCTCTGCGGTGAATGCCCTAATCACGTCGGCTTCATTCTTACCGTCAGGATAGGTCAATGAGCCTTCTCCAATGGCCTTGACAGCATTGCCTGTCTGCTCAGTACCTTTAATGGTAAGCTTAGCACTGCTATTGTAAGCCAAGATGCCAGAAGCGGAGCTGGAAGTATCTTGGATTTGCCCTACAAGGAGACCGGTAGATTTGTCGGCAGTAACATTACCTGTACTAAGCACATTGTTCAGATAGCAATTACTAGCAACTCCTATCAAACTTCCGACATAAGCAGATCCCGTTATATCGCCATAGTTGGCACTGTTTTGAATGGATCCTGAGGCAAAACGTCCAACCATGCCTCCAGTGACATACTTCGTACCTGTTACGGCTCCATAATTAGCACATGAAGTGATGGATTTGCTGATACCATCAAAGCTACCAACAACACCTCCTACATCCATTGCACCCTTCACAACAGCATGGTTTTCGCAGTTGCTGATGTTGCCTTTAGTACTTCCTGCTATTCCGCCAACGGTTTTATCTCCATCTACCGAACAGTTTGCCAAGGTCTTGATTTTTTCAATAATTAAACCTGCGGCTCCTGCCAAAATTCCAGTATTACCACCCGTGCTCGTCACCTTCGCATTATCGAAAGTGATGTTCTTGATACTTTTACTTGCATAGCCGAAGAAACCGGTATAATCAGAGGTGGCATTGATGTAGAGATTTTTGATGGTCTTTCCGTTGCCGTCGAATGTACCTTGATACTGAGTATCAGAGTTGCCAATAGGAGTCCAGCTGAGTTCTGCTACCTGTGCATCAGCCTTATGGCATACAGTGCTCATGTCAATTTCTTCCGCATCATCGGCAATCTTTGCACAGGCACTAGGGTGACCTCCATTCACGTAGTCACGGAACCACGCCAGATGATCTGCCGTCTTCAGCACGAAAGGTTCCGCATCATTTCCTTTACCAGTCATTCCTGCTGGTAATTGCAAACCGGTCAGTTTTACATTGAGCGTAACATTGCCTTCGATGGCATTGCCATCATACTCTCTGGCACCGATGTAATAAGTGGTGCCTTTCGTTACCGTATAGGTGATTTTGAAGTCGGGGCTATTGCTTTCATCATCTTTAGTCAAGCAAGATTCAGCCGTGCGGCTCTTCCATAGGGTGCCATAGGTATCTTCGCCATTGCTGTTTGCAGTCACCTCCAATGTGCCATCTTCTGAAGCTGTATATTTATAAAGATTGTAACCGCTGATTTCTTCCAGCTCGCCAAATATCTTTTCAATTGTTATGGGATTGTTGCCCAATGTCAAGAAAGGAATTTCATGCTGACACTTCGTGCACTTGTCGTTCTCATCATATTTGTGTCCTGTTGCTGATACTACAGGAGTGCTCACTTCTTTTGTTAATTCAGCATCCGAGCAAGATGCATGGCAAAGATTACATTCCCAATATTCTATTTGGCCATCTGTGGTGCAGGTAACAGACACGGATCCGTGATGTATGGGACTATTGCCATGCTTAATCGTAAATGTGCCTTCTTGTGCAGGCTTTGCATTGGTAAATGTACCTGTACTTTCCAACTCTCCTAAACATTTCATTATCACAGGACTATCTGAATACACCTTATTAGCAGAGCCCAGTAAAGGCAAGTTGTCTGTGCCTAAAAGTTGTCCCCACTGCAAACCGCCAGAAACATTTTCCTGGAGTATAAAAGTAACCAATCCGCTCTTCAATTGTTCTGCTGTAAATGCCTTTATCTTTTCAGTAGAAGTCAATGAGCCTTCTCCAATAGCCTTGACAGCATCACCTGTCTGCTCAATTCCATTGATGGTAAGCTTAGCACTGCTGTTGTATACCAAGATACCTGAAGCGGCAGTGCAGGAGTAATCGCTGACGGATCCAACAAGGAGACCGGTTTTCTCTATAGAGGTCGCAGTGACATTGCCAGTACCAAGCACATTTTTCAGATTGCATTCATCAGCATATCCCATTAAGTTTCCTACATTATAAGTTCCGGTTATATCGCCATAGTTAGCACTGTTCTGAATAGTTCCAGAGATAAATTGTCCAACCATGCCGCCAACTTCGGAGTCCGCACCTGTTACGACACCATAATTGGCGCATGAAGTGATGGATTTGTTGGAACTATCATAGCGACCAGCAAAACCGCCGACATCAGCTGTACCCTCAACGATTGCATGGTTTTCGCAGTTGCTGATGTTGCCGCATGCATTTCCTGCTATTCCGCCAGTATAGGAATGACTTTTTACCGAACAGTTAGCCAAGGTTTTGATATTTTCAATAAAACAAGAACCTGCGTATCCTGCTAAAATTCCAGTATAAAAATCAATGCTCTTCACCTTCGCATTGTCGAAAGTGATGTTCTTGATACTGCCATCAGTAGCATAGCCGAAGAAACCGGTATAATCAGAAGTGGCATTGATGTAGAGATTTCTTATGATTTTTCCGTTGCCATCGAATGTACCTATATACTTATTAGACTCATTACCGATAGGAGTCCAGCTGAGCTCTTTTGTATTCTTGGCGGCATCAGCCGCATGGCATACAGTGCTCATATCAATTGCTTTCACATCATCGGCAATCTTTGCGCAGGCACTTGTGTTACCTTCATTCACATAGTCACGGAACCACGCCAGTTCTGCAGCTGTGGATATCTGATAAGGATTATCTACTGAGCCGTCACCACTGGAAGGCTGCGTTTGTGCCCATGCCCCCCCCATAAGGCATGAGAATAGCCATCACGAGCATCAGCATCGTGACGAGCCAATTCGATTTGTGTACTTGTTTCTGTTTCATATTCTATAATTTTAAATTAAATGATTGATGTAAAATATTTATTTTGTATATTCATCTATTGACAGATAAGTAAAGTATCTGATTCACGCTGCAAATATACAAAAAATATTCGAAATAAGATGCATTTTTCTCCTGTTCATGTGTCTACTTCCTATGTTCAAGGTGTCGCATTGCTCCAATGCGACGGGTAAATTTTGTTATTTAGGTGGTAAAATCTGTTTTTTCCGTTTTTCCCTCCCATTTTCAGAAAAACCATATCAGGAACGTCTCCGAGGGCCTTAAAAGGCGAAAATGTAAAGATTCTGTCTTTTATCAAAGGGAGACGAGGGGGTTGCAAGCCCTAATCCAGCAACAGCATTCTTGCTTGCTGCGGATTCCAAATCCGCAAAGCCCAAATAGGTTGGTACATTTTTTTGAAGGCGGATTGCAAATCCGCCTGGACGCCTGGCGGTGAGCTCCCCACACCTGAAAGGGCAGAAGAATCAAACAAGGATTGCCCCACACGCCCCTGAAGGGGTAGAAGCTTTATAAAGCATCTCGTTCGCTCATTTCCTTGATAAAAAATCTGATGGCTTCAAGTAGAGGCGTTAAATCATCATGGATAATTTGATAGATAACATCTATGTCAACATCAAAATAATGATGGGCAATGATATCTCTAACCCCCATTACTTGCTTCCATTTTATGGAAGGATAAGTCGGCAGCAGTTGCTTATTGGTTATTCTGTCTAAATTTTTTATACTTTCCCCAATAACAATAAGTAGCATGCATGCTGCATCAAGTTTTTCAGTTCCTGCAGGTGTCAATGCGAAATCATCAGCGCATTTTATAACCATTGTACGTTCTTGAAGAGTGAGAATTGCTTTCTCTATCTTCATAAGAGCGTGCAGAATAATCTCATGATTTGAAAATTTCAACCCCATCTTTTTGTATTTGTTTTTTGAAAAAGCTGTCTATTCTTCTATGATTTCTGATAACATCAACGGTGCATCCTAATTTCTCCTCCAAAAATTGCTTTACTTCAATAAGAAGAAGAAGATTGGGCTTCATTTCAACAAACACGTCAACATCGCTTGATTCTTTCTGCTCATTTCGAGCAACGGAACCAAACAGAAGCATTGAACTGACGCCAAAGTTGTTAATCAACTGGTCTTTACATGCTTTTAGTTGCTTTATGCAATTCTCTTTATTTATCATACCATTATATTTTTAAGTATAGCGTTATTGCATATTGCAAAGATAACAAGAAAAACTTAAATATAATACTATCGATTGTGTTATTTAACAAACATTTAACAATGGATAACGCTCTTGTGGTCCTGCTTCTGCGCAAGTCTTTCTGCTTGCCCCACGCCTTGAAGGATAGGGTGTTCAAAATTCGAATCAAAAATCCGGTATAAAAATGGTGTTGTTTCGGTGCAATAAAATTACTGACTATGCCTGGCATGTAGAAAATAGTAGAAAAAGAGAGGGAAAAAGAGGAAAATAGAAAATTTCTTGGGAAAAATATTGCAGTTTGAAGTTTTTTTTATTACCTTTGCAGACATAAGAAAACGGATAACCCGCCTTTG
>CAKQCH010000016.1:0-35412 GCA_934216735.1 uncultured Prevotella sp. | reverse complement strand
ATGTACAATAAAATGAATTTTGTCGCTTTGCAAGCAAAATCCCACTAAACCCTATAGGTTGCGGATTTGAGGATAAATACAAAAATCCCCTGATGAACTCCGATGGGGGAGTTGTCATCAGGGGATTCTTTGTATCCTTATTTCTTTTTATTCCATATATCCTTTTCCTTTTCAGATCTTTCTTTTATCTGATGCTTTCGCCTGCTTCGCTATAGCCTTCCAGCATCCTGGTGCTGGTGATGGACTTGCGGGAGCAGTAGTCGAAATCTACCTTCTTGTAGCCTTGGCTTGAGCGCCAGCGGATGGTGAGCTTCACCGTCTTGCCCTTGGTATCTGGCAGGGCTTCGTTGAGATTGAAGGCTACCAGGGCATCACGCCAGTAGTTCTGAGGGTCGCCATTTACGTTATGACGAAGCTCTACCTCGTATGGATTCTCTGGGTTTACTCCTGTTACGAGATTGATGTAATGAGGCTTCTGACCTCCCCAGAGAGCACGGAAGCGGAGGGTGAGATAGCCATCCTCGGCTACGGTTACCCAGTCGCGAACGATATCTACCTGGTTGTTGCCATATTTCTCGCTGTTTGCTTCGTCGGAACCCAGAGATGGTACCGGCTTCTTGGTCAGAATGCTATCTATCCAGTTTACATGAACCACCTGGTTGTACTTGTCGTTCATCTCATTGGTGACGGAGTAGTTGACGAGTGCACGCACCTCTTTGTCGCCGAATGGCTTGTTGAGGTTCTTGGCGAGCAGCGTAGTGTTGTCGTCGAGCTGCAAATAGCAGGCATCGCCATTCTGTTTTACTGTTACCAATGCGTTTGGTAAAATACGATCCCAATCGGTGTCATCGTCGTTGTTGCACGATTGGAAGGTGAGGGCTGACAGGAGCAGTGCCACTGCCAGCCACGCCTTCTTGAACTCTATTTTTCTCATACTTATTCTTTTTCCTTTCTTTTCTTTATTAATTCTTACTTGTTTTTAAAGCTTTTACCCTTTCAGGGCGCTAGGGGCTATTTGTCTTTACCTAGCTTAGAAATAATATCAGCATGCTTGATATTGTTTTCTGTTTTTAAAATGAAGAAAGAAGGAAAAACTTGCGTGAGATTTAGCAAAAGAAAGTTAAAACGAAAGAAGGGGGATTATTGACTTGCTGAATAAATGGAATAATCTGGCTTGACGGATAAAAAAATGGGGATTTATTTTGTAGTGTCTCCGTTTTGCAGTACCTTTGCAGCAAGATGTAGCAATCTGTAATAAACCAGATGCTGCTATCTATAATAATAGGTATATGAATAAGATTATAAAAAAGATATTTCGATCGATATTGTATGTCGTGGGTGTCGTGGCGTTTTCGATGGTTCCCGATCTGTGGCTCTGGCATATCGGAGTGAGCGAATGGCCCCTGCCGCTTGCCATCCTCTGGTGGGTTCCCACGCTGCTCATCCTCCTTGCCGAGATGGGACTGCAACTGGGCAAGTTTCATCGCACATCCGTAAGAGTGCTCTTCACGCTGATTCTCTTCTCCGTGATGCCGAAGGTGGTGTTCATCCTCTTCGATTTCATCATGCCTTGGTTCTTCGCCCTCTTGCCGGCACTGGCAGTGATGGGGTGGTTCCTCTTTGGCTTCGTGGCGGGCTGGAAGCGGCTGGAGGTGAAATATGTTACTTATTCATCGCCCGATCTTCCTCCTTATTTCGACGGATACAAGATTCTGCATTTCAGCGATTTCCATCTGGGTACCTTCCCTAAGGGTTCTGACTTCGTTAAGCAGGTGGTGGAACGTGCCAATGCCGAGGGGGTGGAGATGATGCTCTTTACCGGCGACCTGGTGAACAATGATGCCAGCGAGGTGGAGGCTTATGTGGATGATTTGAAGAAACTGCATGCGCCCGATGGCATCTTCTCGGTGTGGGGAAACCACGACTATTGCGAATACAATACGCATCATGGCATCAGGGATTTGAGAAAGAATAGACGACTGCTGTTCTGTCTGCAGGAGCAGATGGGATGGCACCAGCTGATGAACGAGCATTTCACCATATCGCATGGCATGGCTTCAATAGAAATCATTGGTGTGGAGAATGCGGGACAGCCGCCGTTTACCAACCGCAGTAATCTGAAGAAGGCGATGAAGGGGGTGGAGAAGGATGCCTTCAAGATTGTGCTGACCCACGACCCGCATCATTGGCGCAGGGAGGTGCAGAAGACGGGTGCCCACCTGACACTGGCTGGTCATACCCATGCCGGACAGTTGAAGATTGGCAACCTGACTCCTGCCAAGATGGCTTTCAAGGAGTGGGGCGGTGAATACTGGCAGGGCAGGCAGTTGCTTTATGTATCTGCAGGCCTGGGCGGTACCTTCCCGTTCCGTTTGGGAGCATGGCCTGAAATGACCGTGATTACCCTGAAGCGAGAGCTACGATAGTTAAAAACTGGCGCAAAGTGTTAAGCCTTGGTAAAAAAGGCGAGAAAAACAGATTAATTTGAAAAATCATCGCTTAAAAGTTTGGTGATTCGGAAAATAATCGTAACTTTGCACTAGTTTTCGCATATATTTGGGCAAATGGGGGGTGTCGAGAGATTGTACTCCATTTGTTTTTTTTAGTAAAAAGTTTAAAGTTCAAAGTAAAAATGAAGATTCCAGTAGAAGAACAATATAAATTCGTGAAACTTTCTCTCCCTGATGGAAGCAAGGCCGATGGTCATGCCGTATTGCTGCATGCCTGTTGCGCTCCTTGTTCGTCTGCCATCGTGGAGTGTATGCTTCGTAATGGTATGAAGCCTACGGTGTATTTCAGCAACAGTAATATCTATCCGCAGCAGGAGTTTGAGATTCGCAAGCACGAGCTGATGCGATTCCTGGAGGCGCAGGGTGTGCCATACGTGGAGGATGAGTACGATCATGAGGAATGGCTTTCCAACATCAAGGGTTTGGAGAATGAACCGGAAAGGGGAAGCCGCTGCTCGGCTTGTTTCCTCTATCGCCTGAAGCATGCGGCCAAGTATGCGCAGGAGCATGGTTTCCATCTGCTTACCACCACGCTGGCTTCGTCGAGATGGAAGAACATCAGGCAGATTGATGCTGCCGGACATATCGCCGTAGAGGGATGCCCGGATGTAGAGTGGTGGGATATGAACTGGAGAAAAGGCGGTTTGCAGAATCGCCGTGGAGAATTATTGAAACAGAATGAATTCTACAACCAATTATATTGCGGTTGTGAATTCAGCATGAGATAAGAAATCGCCCTGAAAGGCAAAAGCATTGTCTATCGAAAGCTTTTGCTCTTTCAGGGCGAACTGTTTTATATAAAAATCTGTGTGAATCTGTGAAATCTGTGGGACTTATGAAAGACCTGTAATCTCACCATTTACCACGTCGATGCGCTCTGCCTGTGGGCTCTTTGGCAAACCTGGCATTCGCATGATAGGACCAGCGATGACTACAATCATCTCGGCACCCATGTTAACGGTGATGTCGCGAACGTGGAGCTCGAAACCATCTGTAGGACCGTATGCCTTGGCATCGGTAGAGAAGCTATACTGGGTCTTGGCGATACAGATAGGGAACTTCTCGGCACCCAACTTCTTGATTTCTTCAATCATTGCCTTGGCAGAATCGCTCAAGGTAACGCTGCCGGCTCCATAGAGGTTGAAGGCAACATCCTCAATCTTCTTCTCTACAGACTCATCGTCATCGTAGGTGAAGTAGAGAGGAGCAGATGGATGCTCATCGATGGTCTTCACTACCAGCTCTGCCAATTCCATCGCACCCTTGCCACCTTCGGCGAAGGCACTGTTCACGGCGAAGCCGCAACCCATCTCCTCGCAATGCTTGCGCAATACATCAATCTCCTCGTCGGTATCAGTAGCAAACTTGTTGAAGGCGATAACCACGGTCTGACCGAAGCTCTGCAGGTTCTTCACGTGCTTGTCGAGATTCCAGTAACCAGCCTCCATGCCAGCTACGTTTGGCTTCTTGATATCTTCCAGAGATACGCCACCATGCATCTTCAATGCCTGGAGAGTTACCACGAGCACGGTGAGGTCTGGCTGCAGACCGGTCTTGCGGCACTTGATGTTGTAGAACTTCTCTGCACCGAGGTCGGCACCGAATCCAGCCTCTGTAATGGCATAGTCGCCATACTCCAGAGCGGCAGCAGTAGCCATCACGGAGTTACAGCCATGGGCGATGTTGGCAAACGGACCGCAGTGAACGAAGGCAGGAGTGCCCTCTGTGGTCTGAACCAGGTTTGGCTTCAGGGCATCGAGGAGCAGAGCCACGATACTTCCGCCTACACCCATATCCTTGACGGTGAATGGTTTGTCATCCTCTGTGATACCGAGGAGAATATTGTCGATGCGACGACGCAGGTCGTCAACGCTAGTTGCGAAACACATGATAGCCATGATTTCAGAAGCAGGAGTGATATCGAAGCCTGCCTCTGTCTCGATGCCGTTCTTATCGCCGATACCGGTGATGATGCGGCGGAGACCACGGTCGTTTACGTCCATCACGCGGCGCCAGAGAATCTTCTTCAGCTTGAATCCCTCTGCCTCGTGCTGGAAACGGTAGTTGTCCAGGAGGGCAGCAATCATGTTGTTGGCCTCGGTGATGGCATGGAAATCGCCAGTGAAATGGAGATTGATCTTATCCATAGGCAAAACCTGGGCGTAACCGCCACCTGCAGCACCACCCTTCATGCCGAAGCAAGGACCCAGAGATGGTTCGCGAAGAGCCACTACAGCCTTCTTGCCAATCTTCTGCATACCCAGGGCGAGACCCACAGATACGGTGGTCTTGCCATTACCAGCCTTGGTAGGACTGATAGCGGTAACGAGGATAAGGTGATGATTCTTGAACTTGTTAGGATCGATGTCGCCAGTAGTAATCTTGGCAATGTAGCGGCCATAGTTTTCAACCTGGTCTTCATGGATTCCTAGTTCTGCTGCTACCTCATTGATGGGGCGCAGTTTAACTGATTTAGCTATTTCAATATCTGTCAACATAAAAAATGTATTTGTATTTTGCTGCAAAGATACGCAAAAGTATTCAGATTGCGGCATAAGAAAGTATAAAAAAAACAAAAGGGGCGGAATATCAGGCTTTTTCATTGTTTATAGGGAGCTTACCCGTGATGAGGCTGATGAATTTGAATCATCATTTATGGTGATAAACCGAGCGAAATCAAATCATTATTTCTCGGTATTGCGAAAAAGTCTAAATAGTTGTATCTTTGCAGCCCGATTTGAAATCATAATAAACAGTATAAATAGTAATAAATAGAAATAAAACATGATGAAGACAAAAAACTTGGGAATGACCATAGGGTCTATATTGATTATCTTGTTGTTGATGCCTTTGGGCCATGCGCTGATGATTATCATGGAGCATACCATGCAGCCTGCCACCTTGCATTATTCTGCCTTTGCCATGGGGTTCGTGGGACTGGTGATTACCATCTGGGGCGTATTCGTAAAGGGTGATACCAAGCAGACCGTGTTCGGTATGGCGGGTGCCCTGCTGTTCTGGACCGGCTGGGTGGAGTTTCTGCTGGCTTATTATGCCCAGCGCTATGGTGTGCATTGCGACCTGGTGGGCAATGGCGTGGTAGAGACTGCCACGGATTATGTGAATGGCATCGGTGTGCATCATACCTACACCATCAACGGCACTCCGCTGGAGGAATTCGGCCGTGCGGAACTGAAGGAAATCCGCGGTTCTCGCCCTGAATATCTCATTATGCCAGCTACTTTCGGCATGTGGATGATGTTCCTGGTGATGTATGTGTTCTGCACCAAAACGGGTTGCAATTTCATCCGTTGGATTCAGAACCATTGTGGCGTGAAGAACCATGTGGAGCTTCGTCCGATGGCTCATCATGCCAGCATCGTTACCTTTATGGAGTGGAACATCATGATGTGGGGCTTATACCTATTATTAATGTTCTGCTACGACCCGGTGTTCCTCGGCACCACTCATCCTGTGACTTATGCCATCGGCATCCTCTGTCTCATCGGTTCGGGCATGATCTTCAAGAAGCAGCTGTACATCGGTCATTGGGGTAGAAACCTGCGCATGTCGCTTGCCAACGTCATCGTATTGTGGTCGGCTGTGGAGATTGCAGCCCGCAACGGATTCTTCAAGGAAATCTGGGTGGATCCGGGCAACCACGTAGTTGAGATGGTGGGTATCCTGCTGGTGTTTGTAGGATTGATTCTCGGTTTTTGGTTTTACAACGCCAAGGATAACGGGGGAGAGATTGAAATAAAGGAGTAAGAAGCTTCTTTCGAGTTGCTTCTTTCATTGGATACCTAGAAGTAGGTATTGATAAGAATCCTTATTTATAGGTATTGCAGGTATGGAGGAAACTCCGTACCTTTGCACCCCGAAAACGATAAGTGAAACAAAATAGATTTTATAATTTAAAAAATAATAGAAAATAGAATAGATATGAAGAAATTCTTTACTCTCGTCTTCGCCACAATGTTGGCAGGTAATATGATGGCACAGATGCATGGTGCCTTGACTTTTGCTGGTGCTTCAACTATGAGCGTGTTGAATCAGGATACAGAGAATGCCAGCGATACCGTAAAGTTTGAAATGGCTAGCATGAGTGCTGGCAACATCACGCTTCCTGCCATGAAGGGCATGGGTACCATTCCTTCCTTCACCATCAAGAACGTGGCTTTCACCATGGGCGAGAATCATGTGATTACCATGGATGAGCAGCCTTTTGAAACTAAGGTTACCGTGGATGGCGTTGAGAAGGATATCAAGGGTTCATCTGTATCTGGTACCTATAACATGGCAACAACTCGCTTACCTTGAAGGCTGTCTTCCAGTATGGTGCTATGCCTTTCCCTATGACTTACAACATCAAGTCTTATTATGTAAAGGCTGTTACCAGCGCTATCAACGTGAATGTAGGCGGCAAGTTCCCTTATGCCAACGAGAGCGTAACCTACAATGTACGCAAGTATATGGATGGCGACGTGCAGAAGGTGGATGTTGAGGTTCCTACCTATACACTGGATAACACCGTGATGGGCAACCTGACTCTGGGTACTTACACCGTGAAGGGTTTGGTTTACGACGAGGAGAAAGGTGGTTTCTACCGTGATTACAAGAACGATGGCTTGAACTTCCACTTCACAGCAGAGCAGAATGGCAACAAGACCATGGATGGCGACTATGAGTTCAATGCACAGAAGGATAACAACATCCTCGTGAAGTATAACGGCACCAAGATTACCGATATCGTAAACACCTTCCAGATGGGTGCCATGCCTTTCGGCATCGTTTCAAGCTTCAACAGCGCGGCTACCGGCATCTCTTCTGTCAAGAACGATGTGCAGAAGAAGAACGATGGCAAGATGTACAACCTCAACGGTCAGGTTGTCAGCGAGAGCTACAAGGGTGTAGTCATCGTAAACGGCAAGAAATATTTCAAGAAATAAAACTGAAAGATTTAAAGAAAGCGATATTTCGCAGGAAATAGAGTATCAATTATCATACAAATAAGAATAGATGACGAATTGGATAAAAATGAATCATCTGAAAATGACCGTTGCAGGCTTGGGCATGCTGATGCTTACTGCCTGCAACGGTATTTTTGATGATATATATGATGAGCCGCAGGAGATAGTGCCGGCTAAGGGACAGATTGTGATGAATGCCACCAGTTGGACGGATTGGTATTACGTGGATTTACCAAAGTTGCAGAAACTGACGGAGGCTGGTGATGAGGCTGCCCTGCTGAAGGCGCAGACCGAGTTTGAGGCATATCCTATCCCGATGACTGAAACTGGCGAAAGGGATGAATCGGAAGCCGGACATGCTGCTGCCACAGCGGGCAGAAAGGCTGGACAATATATGTATTGGTTTGATGTCTTCGGCGAAGGCATCAGGAAGAATACCTTTACTTACTTTGTGCCTACTGCCGAGCAGGGGGCACCAAGCGACTGGTCGTTTGCCGTGCATCGCAACAATGTGCGTACCAATGGCGGGGCCGTTCTGGAAACCAGCTATACTTCCATGGATCAGTTGCCTGAAACCAGCGAAGTCTTCCATAACAAGCAGTTTACCGAAGATGAATGGTCGGAGAATGAGGTTTGGGATAGTCGGGAGCAGATGCTTCTGGGTTCCGTGCCATCGCAGGGCATCGCCATAAACAAGGTATTGTCTTCGTGGCTCTCGATGGAGATTCCACCGATGCCGCCATCGTTCTCGCTCAACAACCATGTGTTCATCCTCCGGCTGAAGGATGGTACCTACGCCGCTATCCAGCTTGAGAACTATCTCTCGCCAAAGGGCGTAAAGTGCTGGATGACCATCAATTATAAATATCCATATTAATTGTATCCTTACGAAAACAATGAAGAAGAAATATCTGTTATACTCGATATTATTAGCCAATATGGCGGCTCTTCCGGCTGGCGCAGCGCTTTCTGCTAGCGCCGACAATGTGCCTACCCATGACAATGTGCCGGGCGTAGACCAGAAGAGTATCCGTGACTCCCTGGCTTACGAGGCCTATCTCGATTCCATCAGTCGCCAGTTTGACCTCACCGAGGTGGTGGTTACGGGCACCCGCACCCCTAAGTTCCTGAAGGATACACCTATCCAGACCCGAGTGATCGGTTCCAAGGATATCGCCAAGCTCGATGCCACCAATGTGCAGGATCTGCTTCAGCAGGAGTTGCCGGGCGTGGAGTTCTCTTATGCGATGAACCAGCAGACCCATCTCAACTTTTCCGGATTCGGCGGTCAGGGAGTTCTCTTCCTGGTGGATGGCGAGCGACTGGCTGGCGAGACAATGGATGATGTGGATTTCACCCGATTGAACATGGATAATGTGGAGCGCATCGAGATTGTGAAGGGTGCGGCTTCTGCCCTTTACGGCAGCAATGCCACGGGCGGCGTCATCAATATCATCACCAAGAAGGGCAAGAAACCCTGGACGCTGAATGTGAACGGCAGACTTGCCAAGCACAACGAGCAGCGATATGGTGCTTCCTTCGGACTGAACAGCAAGCATTGGAACAATATGTTTACGGCGAATTTCAACCGTCTGGATAATTACAATGTGCATAGTGCCGAAAATCCCGTGACCCGCGTCATCGCCACCGTTTATGGCGACAAGACCGCCAACTTCAAGAACCAGTTGGTATGGAGTCCAACCCAGAACTTCAGTCTCACCGGTCGTGCCGGTTATTTCTTCCGTGAAACCGTGAGAACAGCCGATTTACCTGAGCGTTATCGTGATTTCTCGGGTGGCTTGAAGATGAATTGGGATATCACTACGGATGATGCCTTGCAGTTGAGCTATGCTTTCGACCAATATGATAAGTCTGATTATCAGAAGATTCGCCATCTGGATATCCGTGACTACAGCAATGTGCAGAACACGTTCCGCCTGCTTTATAACCACGCATTCGAGGGCGGCGACGTGCTGACCATCGGTTCCGACTATATGCACGACTATCTGATGAATACCAATCTGAGCAATGGCACCCGCAAGCAGGATACCTTCGATGTGTTTGCGCAGTATGACTGGCGCATCTCTGATCAATGGGAGATGGTGGGAGCCTTGCGATACGACTATTTCTCGGATGGCAAGGATTCGCATGTTACTCCGAAGCTGAATCTCCGTTATACCCCGATACGCAATCTCTCGCTGAGAGCAGGTTATGGTATGGGCTTCCGTGCACCGTCGCTCAAGGAGAAATACTACAACTTCGATATGAGCGGCATCTGGATTGTAGAAGGCAACGAGCATCTGAAGGCGGAAGTGAGCCACAACTTCAATCTCTCTGCCGAATACACCAAGGGCCATTACAACTATACGGCATCCCTCTATTATAATAAGGTGAAGAACAAGCTGTCTACATCGGCTCCTTATTTCAAGAGTGTAGAGGATAAGTTGCCTTATTTGCCTTACACCAATCTGGATTCCTACAGCGTGTGTGGAGGAGAGGTTGGCGTGCAGGCACGATGGAACAACGGATTTTCTGCCCGCTTCACCTATGCCTATACCAAGGAGCAGCTGGCGAAGGATAAGGATGGCAACACCATCAACAACCAGTATATTCCGGCTCGAGAGCATGCCTTCAATGCCCGCATGGATTACGACCATCAGTTTACCAAGAACTATGGACTGAACATCGGCTTGAGCGGCCGCTATCTTTCGGGCGTAGAGAATGTGGAGTATAAGAATTATTATAATGTAAGCGAGGGAACCCTTACGGTGAGCTATCCATCCTATACCATTTGGAAGCTTTCGCTGGTGCAGCGCATCGGCAAGGCGGTGAAGGTGACTGCGGCGCTGGATAATCTCTTCGGATATAAGCCGAAGTATTATTATCTGAACAGTCCTATCACCGATGGACTGAATCTTCAGGTAGGATTATCTGTAGATATTGACAAGTTGTTTTAAAAGAGGCGGGTCTCACGACTCGCCTCTTTGTCATTCTAACTAACTTTCGCAAATATTCTATATAAACTTATGCTAAAAACTATTATTTCTTTACATAGAGCTTGAATGCCTTCACGCTGCCTGGAGCTCCCTGCTCGGCACGTGGCAAATACTCGAAGGCTGAGATGGTAACCTCCTTGCCCATATCCACGATGCCGAGGTGTGGGAAGTTGGCTCCCTTTTTGGTCTGCCAGTAAGTGCTCTCCTGCAAGTCAAACATCTTGTCGAGTGTTGAGTTGCCCTTCTCGCTGTCGGCATAGAAGGCTACCCAGTTGTTGCGGTCGATGCGGTTGCCGTTGGCATCCTGAAGATAAACCTCGGCGATGGCAATCTGGCTGTCGCCGCTCTGGCTGCTTTCTGCCTGGATGGCGAAGTAACGACCTGTTACAGGCTTGTCGAGCTTGATGGTCTGCCAGCCGTTGTCAGCCTTGAATTCGCCCTTCAATACTGGAGTCGCAGAATTGAGATCCATGCGATGACCTGGCTCGTTGTGCTTGTTGCTCTTTTCGAAATTCAGTTTGTCGAGCTCTGGATGATCCTGGCAGAAAGCGGTAGGAGCCACGTTGGAACCTGGCTTGCCTGCTTCGCCCTTAGGACCTACTACATCGAGCACGATGACCTCGTTCTTGCCCTTCTTCAACCAGCAACCTGGGAGATACAGGGTCTGCTGAGGACCAATCTGCCAGAAGCGGCCGAGAGCATGACCGTTTACATAAACCTGACCCTTGCCGAATGCCTCCATATTAATAAAGGTATCGCCCACCTTCTTGATGTTGAAGTAGCCGCGATAGTAACCTGCCTTGGTCTGCAGACCACGCATCTTGTTGGTTGGCATGGCGAGTGCATTCACTGCTGTCTGATAATCATCAGCGATGCTGCTATTGTTCCATCGGGTAGGGGTGAGGGCAAGTTCGCAATCCTCCTTCTGAGTGGTGAGGGTTACGTTGCCGATGATACCCTTGTAGTCCTTGATGGCACGGCCGAAGTTGATTCGTCCCATACCTTCTACCACGATGGTGAGCTGAGCACCCTGTGGCATGGCTGGCAATTCGAGTGATTTCTCGTTCTTCACACGGTCTATCTTGCCAACATACTTTCCGTTTACATATATCAGAGCAAAGTCGTGGAATTCACCGGTGAGGGTTGATATGCCTTCGATGGCAGGAACCTGGGTCTCGTAAACCATCGTTCCCCATCCCATGTTCATATCCTCGAAACTCTGGGGAGCATTGCTTTCCTTCTCCTTTCCGATGCCATAGCTCAGAGGCTTGTACTCGGTAAACTTGAACTCAGGCACCTTGATAATCTGCATCGGAGCCTTAGGCACGGCTGGCAACTTCTTGCCGTCGTTGTATTTCGCCATCATCTTCTGCAGTTCGTAGAACTTAGGTGTAGCCAATCCCCATTCGTTGATAGGGGCATCGTAATCGTAGCTGGTTACGTCTGGCTTGAAACCAGGAGAGTTGGCGCCTGCCCAATGGCCGAAGCTGGTTCCGCCGTGGGTCATATAGAGAGAGAAGCTGATGCCTTTGCTCAGCATCTCGTCCATTCCTTCTACCATATCCTTAGCAGGACGGGTCTCGTGGCGGGCTCCCCACTTGTCGAACCAGCCGCTCCAGAACTCAGAGCACATCTTTGGGGCGTTAGGACGAACCTCGCCGAGACGCTTAAACTGCTGGTCGATGTTGGCACCTGTACCGAAGTTCATGGTCCAGGTAAGGTCGTCGAGACCATTGTTCAGGAAGTTGGATGACCAGTCGCACTGGAAGAGGCTCACCTTGTCGAAGCCTGATTTGCGGACGATGTCGCGGATGGCGCTCACGTATGGCTTGTCCTTGCCGTAAGAACCATATTCGTTCTCCACCTGAACCATGATGATAGGGCCACCATTCTGGATGGTGAGTGGAGCCAGCTGCTTGCCCACTTCCTTCTCGAAGATTTCAACACGCTGCATGAAGTAAGGATCCTGCTCACGAAGGCGGATATCCTTCTTCTTCAAGAGCCACCAAGGCAGACCGCCCATTTCCCATTCTGCACAAACGTATGGACCCGGACGAACGATGACATACATGCCGTTCTTCTGAGCCAGTCGGCAGAAAGCAGCCACATCGTTATTACCTGTAAAATCGAACTTGCCTTCCTGCTGCTCGTGGATGTTCCAGAACACGTAGAGGCAGACGGTATTCATGCCCAGAGCCTTGCACATCTTGATGCGATGCTCCCAGTAGGCACGAGGGATTCGGGGGTAGTGTAACTCGGCAGCCTTCACCACGAAAGGCTTGCCATTGAGTAGGAAAGTCTTGTCGCCTGTAGTGAAAGTACCGCCTTTCTGAGCTGCCATCATCTGTGATGGAGCCATTGCCAGCATAGAGGCAAAGGCGAGTGTCTTGATTGTAGTTGATAAAGTCATATATCTTAAATTACTTTTTGAATTTCCATTTTATGTTTTATGGTTATATTCAGGATTATTTCTTATGTTTCTGAATGTGGTTGCAAAATTACTGAAAAAATCTCTTATCGACGTTGAAATATCGTTCAAATAAGAGTACTTTTCGTTAAAAAAGCAATCACATGACCGATTTGTGGCATATCTACGTTGCACATTGAATTTCTTTTGTGCAGAAAGTGTACTTATAAATGATGATTTTAGGGGGCAAAGGAGAAAATAATCGGGTTTTCTTCTCTGTTTTCGTTTTTTTGTAGTACCTTTGCATCGAAAATTACGATAGCAGGATTTTATAATCTATAAAAGGTATATAGATTCCGCTGATGACAAAGGAATAGTGTGTACAAAATAAATATATTATTAACTTATAAAATAAGGATATCAAAATGATGAAAACAGAATGGAGAGGTTTCAAGGGAAACTTGTGGCAGAGTGAGGTGAATCTTCGCGATTTCATCCAGCACAACTATACTAGCTACGATGGCGACGAGTCGTTCCTGGCAGAACCTACTCAGGCTACCAATACCCTTTGGGGTATGTTGAAGGAGCTCCAGAAGGAAGAGCGTGCCAAGGGTGGTGTGCTCGATATGGAGACCGAGGTGGTTTCAGGATTGACAGCTTATGGTGCTGCTTACATCGGCGAGGGTACTAAGGAGTTGGAGAAGGTGGTTGGTCTGCAGACCGACAAGCCTTTGAAGCGTGCCTTCATGCCATACGGCGGTATCAAGATGGCAGAGCAGGCTTGTACTACATACGGCTACCAGCCATCAGAGAAACTGCATGAGATTTTCCACAAGTATTGCAAAACTCACAACGACGGCGTGTTTGATGCTTACACTCCAGAGATGAAACTCGTGCGTCATAACCATATTCTTACTGGTCTTCCTGATACATACGGTCGTGGACGTATTGTAGGTGACTACCGTCGTGTAGCCCTCTATGGTATCGACTTCCTCATCGAGGAGAAGAAGAACGACCTCGCTAACATGGGCGACCGTGAGATGATCGACGACGTTATCCGTCTTCGTGAAGAGGTTGCTATGCAGATCAAGGCTCTCAAGGGCTTGAAGGAGATGGCTCAGTTGTATGGCTACGATATCAGCCAGCCTGCTAAGAACGCTCGCGAGGCTGTTCAGTGGTTGTACTTCGGTTACCTCGGAGCTGTGAAGACTCAGAATGGTGCTGCGATGTCTGTAGGTCGTATCTCTACATTCCTCGATATCTATATCCAGCGCGACTTGAACGAGGGTACTCTTACCGAGGATGAGGCTCAGGAGCTCATCGACCACTTGGTTATGAAGTTCCGTATGGTTAAGTTCGCTCGTATCCCTTCATACAACGAGCTCTTCACTGGCGACCCTGTTTGGGCTACTCTCGAGGTAGGTGGTATGGGGCAGGATGGCCGCTCAATGGTTACCAAGAACGACTTCCGTTTCCTCCACACATTGGAGAACATGGGTCCTTCACCAGAGCCAAACCTCACTGTACTCTATAGCTCTCGCTTGCCAAAGTCATTCAAGCACTACGCTTCTCTCATCTCTGTCAAGACAAGCTCTATCCAGTATGAGAACGACGATGTAATGCGCCCTGTATGGGGTGACGACTATAGCATCTGCTGCTGTGTATCAGCTACACAGACAGGTAAGGAGATGCAGTTCTTCGGTGCCCGTGCCAACTTGGCTAAGTGCTTGACCTACGCTGTATCTGGCGGTGTTGACTCAAAGACACGCGAGCAGTGCGGTCCTAAGTATCGCGCCGTTGAGGGTGATGTATTGACATACGAGGAGTTCATGCCACGTTTCATGGATATGATGGACTGGTTGGCTGGCGTTTATGTGAAGACATTGAACCTCATCCACTACATGCACGATAAGTACTTCTACGAGGCAGCAGAGTTGGCGCTCATCGATACAGATGTTCGTCGTACTTTCGCTACAGGTATCGCTGGTTTCAGCCACGTGGTTGACTCTATCTCAGCTATCAAGTATGCCAAGGTTAACATCATCCGTGATGAGACAGGTTTCCCTCTCAGCTTCAAGACCGAAGGCGACTTCCCACGTTACGGTAACGATGATGAGCGTGCTGATGAGATTGCAGTATGGTTGCTCAAGACCTTCATGAACATGATCAAGAAGCATCATACATACCGCAATTCTGAGCCTACTACATCTATCTTGACTATCACATCAAATGTAGTATACGGTAAGTACACCAGCAACATGCCTGATGGTCGTCCAGCCGGTGCTCCATTGGCTCCAGGTGCTAACCCATCTTATGGTGCAGAGAAGAACGGTCTTTTGGCTTCATTGAACTCAGTAGCTAAGTTGCCATACGAGTATGCTCTCGATGGTATCTCTAATACTCAGACCATCAGTCCAGGTGCTCTCGGCCACAACGATGAGGAGCGTGCCCAGACATTGGTAGGTGTATTGGATGGTTACTTCAACCAGGGTTCTCACCACTTGAACGTGAACGTATTTGGTATCGACAAGCTCAAGGATGCGATGGAGCACCCAGAGAAGGAAGAGTACCAGAACTTCACCATCCGTGTAAGTGGTTACGCTGTTAAGTTCATCGACTTGACACGTGAGCAGCAGCTCGACGTTATCGCTCGTCAGGCTCACGAGAGACTCTAAGGAAGTGAAGAACGAAGAGGGAAGAGTGAAGAATTCTCTTGTCTCTTTGTAACATATAGATTGCCCGCTAGATTTTCTTTCCGAGGATATTTAGCGGGCAATTTTAACTTATTTAACTGTAAAATAGAGTAAGATATTGATAATTTTACTAATTTTGCAGTATGAATTTATCAAAAGATGGGAAAAGAACTTTATTTGCTGAAGCGAGTAAGTTCTGTTTGGACATTGCTAAGTTAGTTATTGGTGGTGTTCTTCTGGCGAGCATCATGAAGGAAGATATAGATAAAGTAACTCTTTATATGTTAGGAGTTCTTATAGTCTTATTCTTTACCTTTTTGGGCTTCTTGTTTTTAATCATTTCTAAAAAGATAAAATAATTATGGGTGTATTTCTTTTTTTAGGTGTTATAGCCTTATTTATGAGTCTTTTTGCATTGTGGGGAGTATATGATCTTCGAAAGAATGCATAAGGGTTTTGTTCACAGCATAGAGAGCTTTGGTTCAGTAGATGGACCAGGCATCCGATTTTTGATTTTCCTGCAAGGTTGTCCCATGCGCTGCCAGTTCTGCCACAACCCGGATTCTTGGAAGACGGGGGTAGGAGAAGAGTGGAGTGCCGATGACCTGCTGGATAAGGCAGAGCGATTCAAGAGTTATTGGGGAGACAAGGGCGGTATCACCGTGAGCGGCGGAGAAGCCCTGATGCAGATAGACTTTCTCATCGAACTTTTCGAGAAAGCCCATCAGCGTGGCATCAACACCTGTCTTGATACCTCGGCTCAACCCTTTAGGAAAGAAGGGGAAATGTTTGAGAAATTCGAGCGTCTGATGGCCGTTACCGATACCGTTCTTCTTGATATCAAGCATATCAATGATGAAGAGCATCGCAAGCTGACGCTTCATAGCAATAAGAACATACTCGATTGTGCCCGCTATCTCAGCGATATACACAAGCCGGTATGGATTCGTCATGTTTTGATTCCAGGCATCACGGATAAGGATGAATATCTGCAGCAGCTGCGCAGTTTCCTGGATACGCTCACCAACATTGAGCGCATAGATATCCTGCCTTATCATACACTGGGTGTATATAAGTACGAGAAACTCGGTATCCCTTACCCTTTGCAAGGGATAGAGTCTCCTTCAAAAGATCGCATTGATCATGCCAATGCGATACTTCAGAAATAATATCCATGGATTCAGCCAGTATATTTGGCTGGATCCATTTCTACTACTGATGCAGGCGGTGTCTTCAGCTGATGCTGCTCAGCCTTAGGCTCATACTCTGCAAACTTCACATTTCGCATTTGGGTCTCTACTGAGCTGATGATGCGGCCCGGAATGATAGGCTTTGCCACATAGTCGTTCACACCCATTTCGTAACACTCATCAATGTTGTCCTTGTTGTTGAGCAGGGAGGTGATGATGATAATCATTTCATTCTTGTCGTAACGGGCTCTTACATGCTCAATTACATCCCAACCATTAACTTCTGGCATCATCAAGTCGAGCAAGATGATGTTAGGTCTGAAGGTTTCTACCAGCTGGATGGCTTCCTTGCCACCGTAGGCTTTCTTGATTTCGATGTCCAGATTGCTGAGCATATTCACCATTTGTGCTATGTTTTCAGCAATGTCATCTACTATTAAAACTCTGCACTTACTCATACTCATGCTATTTTAGTTCTCGTTTTTTAGGGCATGCCTAAGTTCTCGCTTTATGAATTCCATAGATATCGCAAATGAAACCCTTGTCTGTGAGAATCTTACTCATGTCTATGTTATTAAATATCTTATGGTTAGTTCCGATTACGACAATCTGATACTGCTTGTTGAGCACCGCCTCGTCGCCGGTTACTTTAATTCCGTATTCTTCTTTTACTTCGTCTCTGTCTACCAATGGGTCATAGAGGGTCGTCTTGTAGCCGGCTCCCACCAGGTTGATGTAGAGGTCAGCCACCTTGGTGTTGCGGATGTCGTCGCTGTCGGGCTTGAAAGAGAAACCCAGAATCAGCACGTTGGTCTCGGGCGCCACGAACTTTCTGTTCTCGCAGGCACTCTTGAGCTTACCCGCCATCCAAACCGCCATCTGCTCGTTCACCTCGCGTGCCGTAGAGAGGAGTGACGGAACCACATCCACCTCCTGAGCCTTGTTGATGAGGTAATAAGGATCCACGGCGATGCAATGGCCGCCCACCAGTCCCGGTGTGGCAGGAACGAAGTTCCATTTGGTCTTTGCCGCTGCCGTTACGTCCTCAATGCTGATGCCCATCTTGTCGAAGATTTTCTCCATCTCGTTGAAGAAGGCTATCTGTACGTCGCGCTGGCAGTTTTCCATCAGTTTGCAGGCCTCTGCCACCCTGATACTTGGCGCCTTGTGGGTGCCGTGGGTAAGTACCGAAGCATAGAGACTGTCGATAATCGCGGCTGCCTCAGGGGTAGAACCGCTGGTTACCTTCACAATGTTCTCGATGGTGTGCACCGTGTCGCCCGGATTGATGCGCTCTGGTGAGAAACCAACGTAGAAACTCTGGTTAAGTTTTAGTCCTGAGGTTGCCTCAAGCAGTGGGGCGCATACTTCTTCGGTGAGTCCCGGATATACGGTTGATTCGTATACCACGATGTCGCCTTCCTTCAGAATGCTGCCCACCGAGCGTGTGGCATTTCTTACGCAGCTGATGTCTGGCTTGTTCGACTTGTTGACGGGCGTTGGCACTGCGATGATATACACATTGCAGGTTCTGAGGTCTTCTATATCGCTCGTCAACTTCAGCCCGTGAGCCAAAGCCTTCGACAGTTGCTTGTTGTCAGACATTTGCTTGTTGGCGAGTTTATTCACCTTGGCGGCATTGATGTCGTAACCCCATGTCTCATATTTCTTTGAGAATAAGCAGGCAAGGGGGGTACCCACATAACCCAATCCTATTACTCCTATCTTAAACTCAAAAGATTTGTTTATCATATAATATCGTTTTATTAATTGTTTAATTTCTATTTTGATTTCCCAGGCATCCGTTTCCCAGACGTCTGTTTCCCTGTCATCCGTTTCCCAGGTCAGTAAACCTTAGATACCTTCCAGCTGAGCATAGCGGGAGGTCTTTTTCGGATTCCAGGCATCCTTGTAGGATGTTCTGAAGAACAGCTCCTGCAGATGCGCCGAGAGTCGGGCAAAGCGCAGGAAGTAACCTGTGTATGGCGACATCAGCGGCGTGAACCTGTAGAGGAACAGTGCCGTTTTCTTTCTTTCCGTTACCAGAAACACTAGCAGGAAGGCAAACTGCGAGAAGCATACTCGGATAAAGTAGCCCAGTGCCAGCACCTCCACGATGTGTGTATTGAAGGTAATCGCCAGGTTGATGATATACCACAGCCACAGGAAGTTGAGGAAGCAGTCGAACATCACGCTCTCCATGTTGGATATCCAGTTCAGGATGCTCCAGTTCTTTGTAGGCAGCAGGATGTCGATGTGCTTGCGCAGGCGGAATCTCACGAGCGATCGCGACCATCTTATTCTCTGGTGATAGAGCTTGTACCATTTGGTAGGCACGTTGGTCATGCAGATGGCATCCTCCACGAATTTCACCTTGTAGCCTGCCTTTCTTATCTTCTGCGTCAGGTCGCCGTCGAGTCCTGGTCCTATGTCCCAGTATCCCACCTCCTTGAGCGTCTGCGTCTCGAAAGCGCCGAAGGCTCCCGAAATGATATGGTAGATGCCCAGTTCGCTGGTCACGATGCGTCCCACCTGTATTCGCTTCAGGTATTCAAAAGCCTGCAGCGACGAGCAGATGCTTGCCTTGTAGTTTCTCACCTCAATGCATCCTCCCACGGCTTTCACCTCATTATCCAGATAGAATGGAATGAGCACTTTCTCCAGGGCGTCGCGGTCGAGCGAGGAGTCGGCGTCGAGGCTCACGATGTATTTGCCCCTTGCCATGAAGGCTCCGTAGTTGCTGGCTGCCGCCTTTCCGCCACGGGTTTCCAGTCGCAGATAGTGCGTAATGAGTTTCGCACGATACAGGTCGGTGCATATCAGTTTGGTGTCGTCGTCGCTACCGTCGTCCACCACGATGATTTCGTAGTTCCGGTAGGTCTGCTCGTTCAGCGACTTCACCATCTTATAGATGTTCTTGCCTTCGTTCTTTCCCGGCACCAGGATGCTGATGAGGGGATTCTCGCGGTAGAGATAGAACTTGGCAATCTCATTTTCCTTTTCTCTCTTGTTCCTGTCCATCAGTCGCCAGAAGATCACCAGGTATTCCAGGATGTAGTATCTAGGCATCTCGATGTAGAAGAGAAACCAGTAGGTGCTCACGATGCTCGACAGCGAGAGTGTCGATATCCAGTCCCAGAAGTGGTTCAAGTTTTCTGCAATGTTAAACATAGGCGTAGTTCCCTTTCTTCTGTTTACTTATCTCAGCACGGTGAGCGTCAGGATGGAAAGCAGTATCAGTACGCCGGCGATGAGGATGAGCACGGCTACCAGCTGCTTGTAGAGTTTCACGCGCTTCATTATCTTGTCGTCTTCCTTCGGAGTGAGGTCGAGTGTTTCCTGTTGTGGTTTCACTTCCTCTTCTTCCGATATTGGCGATTCTGCGTAGCCGCAGTAGTCATCCGGCGTCAGCTCTATGAAGCTCATCTGGTTGAAGAAGTCTTCATATTGTCCGCTGGTCAGTGCTCTCTTCGTGCTCAGCACGCAGCATGCTATCTGTTCCGGTTCTATGTCGGACGCTATCTTGCGGATGGCCTTCGACATCTCCTGGCTCAGCTGTTGCTGTGCCGCTTCCACGCTCAAGTCGTCGAACGCCATGAAGGTGACGTAGAAGATGTTGTTGTTGTAGGATACCTTGTGACTGTTGAAGAGGCGGCAGAACTGAGCCTGGATAGACTCCTTGATTCTCACTGTCTCCTGGTTCTTGTCGAGTATCCATATCTTACCCACCATCACGGTCAGCTCGTCCTTGCGGTATGTCTCCAGCAACTGGCGGCGCAGGCGGCTGATCAGCAGCGAGTATTCCATATAGTTATCGTATGTGTTCGACATGTTGCTGAACATGAGTCCAGTTTTTGTCAGCATACGGATTCCTTCTTCCGTTATCTCATAGTCTACCACATCTCGCGGCACCAGTGCATTCACCGGATAGGTGCTCTGGCAGTAGCAGCAGGTGGCCTTGGTCAGTGGGGTGGTGAACGAATTCTCGCAGTCGTTGCAGGAGTAAATCACCGCCGGACGGTCGTAGTCCACACCAATGTGGCGCAGCTTCTTGTGACACTTCGGGCAGATGAGCATACCACCCACATTATAGGCACTCTCCGGAGCCACGTTGGCGCAGGAGAAGTGGTGGATGATGTTCTGAATCTTCAGGTTAGAACTGCCGCAGTTGGGGCAGCACTCCGTGTAGAGCAGATGGCTGTGGTTGCACTTAGGGCAGAGGTGCTCCTTGATGAGGTAGTGACTCTTGCGCAGTGCTCCGCATTCCACCATACTGTCCTTGAAGGTAAACATTTCGGCAAGATGAAAGAGGCTCATGCTGTGGTAGTGCTCGAAGATAGGGTTGATGTAACCCAATGACGATTTCTCCATCAGTCGGTGGCCCAACACTCTCTGGTCTCTGGATAGCAGGTATCTCAGGATGTTGGCAAACAGCTGGTTGGGCTGCGTAGGTCGTGCTATCTCCTGCTTGATGCCATATTTCTCCTTGGCTTTCTTAATCCTGTCGATAATCTCGTACACCTTCTCGTTGCTCATGTCGCTCACGTAGGCATCCACGATGTAGTCGGTCATCTGTTCCTTTCCCGATACCGCCATGTTGGCGAATATCGGTTTATAGCTGCATTTATACGATAGGATAGGGCTGGCTCCAAACAGGATTGCATGGAACGCACGCTCACTCTTCGTATTGATGTATATACAATCGAAGTAGTCGGACTGGATATCTGGTGTTGAATCGACGTCTACGAAACTGTCGATGGTGAGCACCATGTCCCCACGTTTATTTCTTCTGAGTCCAATCATTTCTTCTCTGTGTTGTCTGTTTCTTTAACTTTTTCCGTAGAAATCAGCTTCGAGCTTCTCACTACGTTCTGGTTTCTTTCCACTGGGATGGTGTACATCGGCAGCGGTCTCGGGTCGAGCATGGCGCTCAACTTGTTGATTCTCACTCTCACTGGCAACCTGTTGCTCATCACCCATGCCGGAACTCTTTGGTTCGGTCGGAAGGTGAACATGGCAACCACGGCGTTGGCATCGTGTGAGAAGTTGCTCTGCAGGTGCTTCGGAATTTCCTCCACTCTCAGACCCACCATCTGCAGCTTCGCCTTCAGTTCCAGGTCGTTGTTGATGATGATGTCTGCATCGTCAGGACTCTCCATGTATTTCACCTTCGAGTTGGGTACGTAGGTAATTACGCCCAGGTGGCATGCCGCATAGTCGGTGTGCTGGATGGTCATCACTTCGTCGCTCTTGAACACCAGCGTCTTGTCGCTCACGTTAATCTTGGTGATGTAGGCGTCGGCTGGTGCGCAGCAGTAGTGAATCAGTCCCTCGTTGTAGAGGCTTGTTCTGGAGTAGGGCATGGATGCATTCTGCATGTTGGCGCCTCTCTTTGCCATGAAGTTATAGGTGGTGTTCTTGGCTCTGGCGTAGATTTCCACCTTGTTGGCCTGTTTTCTCAGCTCTTCTTCCACTTCGGCAATTTCCGCATCCAGGGCGTTTCGCTTGCTGTTATCGGTCAGTCCGTAGTAGATATCTGATGTTTCAGAGGCCTTCTGCTTCTTCAGTTCGGCGAGTCGGGTGCGGAGCACGGGAATCTCTTCTCTAGCCAGTTGCGCCTGCACCTCCATGTCGTGGGTTTCCTTCACGGCAGTAGGCAGGATGTTGGGGTCATACTGGTTTACGATGTTTCCCAGCAGCACGTAGGAGTAGAGTGTATCTCCCTTGTGTACCACCTCTCCGATTTCCTTGTTCACCTTCAATATATAGATGTCATCCACGGCGGAGATAGGGTTTTCGTCGAGGGTGATGTACCCGTCGTAGATAACCCATATCATTCGGGTGATGATATAATATGCCGCCAGGACGATGACCAGCAGGAAGATCAGCGCGAAGATAATCTGCTGCCTGGCCAGTCGGTGGCTCTGCGACTTCAGCAAGTCGGCCATCGCCTGTTCTTGTGGCGTATTATTATATTGAAACTCATTCATAGTTCTATTTCCTTGAATATATTGTTGTTGTCGTAGATGCTTACTGCCTTCTCGATGTTGATGATGGCGAGTCCGCGGTTTAACATCAGCTTATACATTCTCTCCATGCTTTCCAGGAGTCCCGTATATTCGTCCATTCGCATCAGGTAGTTGTACCCCTGCTTTTGGTTCTTGTAGGCAAATCTTCGCATGTCGATGTATTTGCTGGTCTGGTTGATGTGGTAAGCTTCGGTGGCGATGGCCTGGTTCAGGTTTTCTATTCTCTTGAGCAGGATGTTTACCGACTGCTTGATTTCCTTCACGTCGGTGTTCCGGCTGCTTCTGATGATTTCCTTCTCCGTTTCCAGTGCCTTGCGCTTTCGGGGATTCTCGTTATAGATAGGGAAGGTGAATCTTACGCCCACGTCGCCGTTGTTGCTTATCTTGTTGTTGCTTTGCCAGTAGCTTGACCATCTGGCGAAGGGTGTGATTCTTGTTGTTCCCAGATAGTTCGAGAGCTTGCTGTCGTTGTCGGCTATCTGTTCCTTCACCATCACGATTCGTGCGTCGATGCTTTCCTCGTCGATGTGTCGCCAGAGGGCCGCCGTATCTACGAGCACTTTTGATGGCTTCATTCTGTAGATTGGCTTGTTGGAGATGTCACGGTCGGAGCAGAGGATAGAGATGTCGTATTCTGCTTCCAGTTTTTCGTTCATCACCTTCAGCATCTTGTCGTTGCTGATCCTGTCTTTCTCCAGCATGTACTGGTATGCCTCGTTCATGATGTCGAGGTTGTCCAGCCGGTGGGCTATCACTGTGCCGATGTAGAAGTTATACTGTTCGGTGAGGTCGTCGGCAGCTTTTTCGTAGATGTCGGCCGTCTGTCTCTTCTTTCCTTGCAGTCTTGAGAGTTCGTTGGCAAGTGCCACCTTGGTTCTTTTTTCTTTTCCCTGGTAGAACTTGCTGTTGATGATGTTCCATCCCAGTTCGGCTTGAACCTTAACCTTATATTTTGATACCTGTTCGGCGTCGTCGTTTTCTGAATCAAAGTAGGCGTCTGGCCGGGCATAAACCTGTCCGGTTACTTCCAGTCCGTTGTGTCGGTTGACGGCGAGTTGTTCGTGTGCCGTCTTCGCCCAGTACAGGGAATCAGTTTTTTTGATATCCGCTGTATGTTGTTTGTTGAGTCCCAGGTCAATGACCGGTGATTTTACCCATATTGGGTTATTGAGTAGGGTGTCGAGTTGTGCGAAGCGCTGTTTGAAGTGTCTGAGCACGTTATTGTTTTTCAGATTTTCATATACGAGCATTTTAGGGCTAAAGCTCTTTTTCTTCAGCTGTTGCTGCCTTTGAGCCTGAGCCATAGTGCTTTGTCCTCCGAGGAAGAGGAGGAGTGCTGTAGTCGTATATAGTATCAAATTTTGCTTCATTGTTTTTTGGTTTAAACACTATGAATGCAGCCGCAAGCTGTTGCAGCTGCATTCAACTAGTGTCTTTTATTTTTATTGTTCAATGATAATCATTATCAATTTCTTATGAATTGAACATATATCAGATTCCTTATTTAGTAAGAAATCTCAGGGTCCGCATTCTTGAGCTGGAATACTTGCAGTCTGTTCTGACCGTAGGCAACGTAGATATAGCCCTTGTATTCTATTACATAGTTGGCAGAGTGGACTAAGTCGCGGTGTGCAACCACCTTGTGAGTTTCCTTGTCGAGAACTACAAGTCCGAATCCGCCGTATGCGATATATACATATTTCTTTCCTACGTAACAGCCATTGGCATGACCTTTATACTTGCCGGCTTTGTCACCTTCCGTGATAGTAGGACTAGGCATCTGGTAGTGCCAGAGTTCGTTGCCTTCCATATCATAAACATACATACCGGCAGCACCGCGGCAAACGTAGATTTGGTTGTCATCCACACGAATCACGTTCTTACCATTGTTTGGTTCAATGGTGCTGATAGAGAAACTCTTGATAGGCTTGCTGAGGTCTTCTGTCTTCTGGTCTTTTTCCACCTGGTTGAAGATTTCTACGTGAGCTGGGATAGCCTCTGTCTCGTTGGTAGCTTCTCTGTCCAGATAAACAGTAACGATCTTACCATTGCCGATAGCTATGTGCTTTACCTTTCCTGGCTTACTGATCTTGTCTATCTCATTATAGGTGTCTGCGTTGTAAACCAGATAGCCCTTGGTGGTAGCTACGATCAGATGATTGGTTTCGTCGTTATAGACAACGCAGTTCTCATCATAACCCTTTTTCGCATATTCTGCTGTTGCAGGATTCATCTGGATAAACTGCAATGGTTTCTCGTAGATCACGGTGTCCTTGCCATCGACGGTTGATGTGATAGACATTGATTTGTCTGCCAGCAGATGGTTGTCCTGAATAGGGATGTATGCGAGCATTGCACCCTTCTTGTTGGAACTTCCTGGTAAGTAAACCATGCGCTTGCCAGACTTGAGCTTGACTGCCAGCAGATGGTTGAAGTCGAGGTCTTTCTGCTCATCGCAGAGATACTGCTCCAGTGTTACCTTGTTGTTTTCTACAGGGCTGAATACCTCAATACAGCCACCATGCTTCTTGTCACGGGTATGGTAAGACATATACAATCTGCCATTGAGTACCTGTACGCAAGTAGCAGAGATGTCGTGGTCGTGATTATAGTCAATACTTGAAATCAAGTCGAGTGTAGGCTCCTTTGTAGGCTCCTTGTCTGCATTGTATCCGTTAGGATTGCATTCTGTCTTCTTAATGACACAATTGTTTGCTCTTTCGTCTGATGACCAATATACATCTCCAGATGCCCAGATCACTCTAGTGTTATCTTCTGTAAGTTTCTTATTTGTGTCACTATTAGAGTAAATGCCGTCAGAACAATCTACAATGATAGTTGCGTGATCTCCACTTGTAGTCAGAATATTACAATCTACAGTTTTCTTGGTTGTATTCCAGTCCTGAAAGGAGCTTGCTTCAGCCTTTTTCCCTGGTGCATTATAGATGATTCTCCTGCATTTGATGACGGCTACACCATCCTTGTCTCCCAAGTCTGTACAACCCAAAGTATTATTGAGGTTTTGGTAAATGTCATCTACTTCAACCATTGATTGGTCATGTAAAACCATCTTTGAGTTCGAGTCTTGGTAATAGTTTGCTGCCTTCAGATACAAGGTCTCTATCGTAGCTCCGTTGGTGATGTAAACGTCACCGCTGGTTTTTACGGAACATCCTGCATGTAGGGCTGTTTGGCTGTCTAACTTTATACCTGTTTTGGCATTGAGAGTTCCATTTATTGTGCCATAGGTATTATTAGTCATGTAAAAGTCCTCTGTCAGGTTAACATCACCCATGCAGGCGAATTCTGTTTTTGTACCACTGATTTTGATGTTCTTGGCTTTTACATTGCCACCTACATATACTTGACAGCCATTCTGAATATCAAGAGTCTTTCCTTCGATATTTAAATCACCATTATAGTTATGGAAATCATTCTTAATGGTATAGTAGCTTTGGCTTGCAGGAAACTCAATGGTTCCGAAGTTATCTATTTTGTTAATGCCAAATACCTCGCCAGAGTTTGCGGCAATCAGTTTTCCGCCCTTCATGACGATTATGTTTGTATTGCTGAAGTATGTATTTCCGCCATCATATTTGAATGTACCTTTCACATAAATGGTCATACCTTGAATGTTCATGTTATTGGTAGTTACAACATCTCCTTCTTTTACGTAGTAATTACCAGGATGTGCATTCCAAGGTTCTTTTACTGTTGCCAAGTCTTTTGCATTAGCAGGTATAGTAACTTCTGGAGTCTCACCGGCTCTTGTACGTGCCTTGTTTACCAAAGGAGTGATTGATGCCCCTTTGATGGTTTTGTAATTGAACACTCTTGATGCTAGCTGGTCTGCATACTCTGCGGTTACGTTGGAACCAACGATAGTAGTAGCTTTACCGACTGGGTCTATAATAGAATCTTCACCGGGTGTTCCGCTATCGCTACAAGATGCCAGGAGCATTGCAGCAAATGAGAACGTTGCAAGTTTAATATTTATAGATTTCATATTCATTTACTTAACTTTAATAGTTAACATTCTTGTTGAAAGTTTTCTTGTTTCAGCCAGTCAACTTTGCTCTAATAAAATAAGGTGAATGTTCTCTCCCACTCGCAAGGAGTGGGAGAGAACGAGGATTATTTCTTTTATTCGTATTACTTCTGGGTATCTGTAAGCTTGAATACCTGTACACGGCTCTGACCGTAAGCAACGAAGATGTTGTTGTCGTTATCGCCTGTTACGAAGTTGGCAGACTTGCCGTTGTATGCCTTACGGTGGCAGATTTCATCGCCTGTTGTCTTGTCGAGAACAACCAGACCGTATGAACCGCAAGCTACAAATACGTTGTTTGCAGTAACGTAAACACCATTAGCGCAACCCTTCACGTCACCCTGCTTGTCTGCATTTTTGGGTGCCTTGAATGTTGGGCAATCGAAGAACTGGCTAACTGTACCATCAGCAGTAATCTTAGAGATACCATTCTCGCCCTTGCAGACGTAAATATCACCTTTGGCTTCATCTACTGCAATCACAGTCTTGTTGCCCTTAGGAGAGATTGCACCGACATTATATGTTGCTGCAACGTCCTGCATTTCATTGTCGTTATATGCAGTCAGTGTGCCATCAACTGTCAATGCGTAGAGCTTGCCGTTTGCTGCAACAAGATACTTGCCCTCTGTGCTACCCACATTCCACTTGTTCATCTTTGCATTGAAGATAGTGAAGCCCTTGGTGGTTGCTACGATGTGGTTGCTATTGAAGTTAGCTACACAGTTGGCATCCATGCCTTTGGTCTTTCTGTCGATAGCAGAAATCTTAATCTGGTTAGCAAATGTACCATCGCCATTCAGTGAAATCTGTCCCATGAAAGGACCTACACCTGTTACATCATCAGCATGGCTCTTGTTTCCACTCTGGCTACCTGCTACCCAAAGGGTGTTACCATCTACCAGGATGTGGTTGTAGTCATTGGTTGCATTGTCTGATGCTACACTCTGATTGATAGTCAATGCGTTGTTTGCCAAACTGATAGCCTCTATAGCTCCATTGGAAGCCTTGCCGTTTGTATGGTAAGCTACATAGAACTTGCCGTTTTCTCCTGGCTGGATGCAAGTAGCAGACAAACCATTGTTTGGAGTCTTGTCCTCTGCAACCAAGTCAAGCTTTGGAGCTGCGATGATGAGTTCTGGTTTACCAGCCCACTCAAAGCCATAAGCCTTGTAGTCTGCGCCATCTGCTTTCTCCTGCACACCCTTACCATCAGTTGCCTTATCGTAGTCGAGGTAAGAAGCAGCAATATCGAGATCCTCGAAAGTATTCTCCTTGGTTGTGCCAGTATAGCTCTCTGTGAACTGGAGCAGGAAGGTTGCGTTGTTTCCAGATGTTGCCAAAGCCTTAATCTGGTTGTCACCATTGTTGGTGAATTTCTTAGCCTTGATAACTGCGATGGCGTTGTCATTGTTCAAGGTAATCTGACCAGCACTTGCGTTATCAGTTACGATATTGTTGGTGTAGATATCGCTCTTGTTGTTGATGTTAATCTGGCAGTCACCCTTCAAGTTGAGAGTTGCATCCTTGGCTTCGTTGGTAACGTTGATGTAGTCAGCAGTGATGCGTGAACCTGCTTCTGCGTTGAATACCTTTGAAGCCTTAATGGCAGATTTCTCGCTGGCAATCATCTCACCCTTTACGTTCAAATTCTCTGTTCTCAAGAAACCGCCGAACTGCAAGGCACCATTCACGTTAACTGTTGTAGCGTTCATGATGTGCTTGGTTGCGTTTACAGTAGCGCCTTCCTCGATGTTCAGCTCAACGGCGCGGATAGAACCACCGATGTAAGCCTCAGAACCCCTCTTGAATGTAATGTTGTGTTTTGGAGTGATGATGGCTTTCTTGTCGTTCTTGTTATAATCGTTGATAGAACCGATACCACCTGATTCTTTGGTATATTTAGCGTACAGCTTACCTGCTACGGTAATATCGCTTTCTGCAATGATAGAACCGCCATCGTTGATGATGGTTGCGTCAGCAGGAATCTCCAAGGCACCTTTGCCATTGTACTCCAATGTGGCACCGCCGTCAACGTAAATTGTACAGCCTGCGATAGAACTGTCGAAAATCAACTTTGAACTACCCTTTACGAAGATGGTAGTACCAGCGAGTTTGTGACCGCTCATATCGAGTGTAGTCTTGCTGGTGATCAAATATGTCTTGCCAGCAGTCATGTCTTCTGCAGAGCTCCACTGTCTTGCTCCCTCAGGAACAGCAGGAATGACAACTTTATCGGCAGAAGCAAATGCTCTTGTCTGAGTTGCTCTTGAGAAGAAGAACTTTCTGGCGTTAGCTGTTGTGTTTTTGTAGTTTGAAACACGAGCAGCGAGTTCTGCTGCAGAGCTGCTTGTAAGATTTGCAGTGATAGTCTCTGCAACTTCCACGTTAGGGGTTGGACCAGTAGGGTCGCTGTTGCTGTCGCTACATGATGCGAATACGAATGCTGCCAAACCGATGGCAGCAAGCTTAGAATTGATTACTTTCATATCTATTATAAGTTTAAATTGTACTTACGAATTTATTATCTTTTACGATCTTTATCTTTGTTTCTGGTTTAACATTCAGTAGTTTATGCGCTTGATAGTGTATTTAGTTGCTACGCTATTTTACTCATGCTTGCTATTATCGGGTGCAAATTTAATGTAAATTTTCCAAAACTAGTCAATTTATTGCGTTAAATAAGCTTAATTATTCATGTTTCGTGCTGATTGCTACCAAGTTGACTTGTTGTGCACGATAACGAGGGGGTATTTACTTGCCAGAGATGCCCTGTGCCCATTCCGGTATTTCCGTTACGTACTCCTTGAACACCTTGCCGTCGGTCATTCGGAAGAGGAGCTGGGCCTCTACGCCGTCTGTAGAATTATCGTAGACGTAGGTGCGGTCGGCAAGCGATGCGGCAAGTTTGCAATTGCCTATTGACTTGAAATATCGGCTGATAATCTTTTTGATGGGAACATCATGACCGCCTTTCAAGACTCTCGCTGCAATTCGGGATGCGTTGATGGTTGGTGAGGAGGTTCCTACGAAGAAGAGGCGGATAAAGAAGCCTTGTTCTTTAGCTCGATGTATGAAATCAATTTTCTCGGCAGTTGACATGACGGTCTCGAAAATCATGCTGTGTTTGTTGGTAAGGCACTCTTCTCTTTGCTTTTGGCAATATTGGGCAGCCTTCAATACGGCTTCCTGGTTGTTCCAGTCGCCAAACATGTGTTGGGCTACATTGTCGGGGTTGATGTAGAGAGAGTCTTCTAGCCACTCGTGTTGGAGAATACGAGAAGTGATGGTTGTCTTTCCGGAGCCGTTTGGTCCGGCAATGACTATCAGGACGGGTTTATGCATGTTGTCTGCCATATCGGGTTTGATATTGTGTTATTGCTTCGTTGGAAGCTTCATTGATCATGTCGATTACTCTTCTGCTTGCGTCTTCGTTTTCTTTCCGATATAAGTCGGCAGCCTCATGCATAATCTGGGCCAGCATCTCGTCTGTTGGCTCTTCCATGCTTGTCAAGCGATAACTATTTAGTTCTTTTTCTGAAATCATAATTTTCTTCGTTTTAAAAACCGCTGCAATTTTCCGTTATTTCATATAGTCCTTGTAGTATTCATTTTTGTAGTCGAACGACTCTGGCGAGTTGATGCCTTTAGTCATGGCTGCAATTCTTGGGTCTATAACTAAGTCTTCCCTGGTTATTTTCTTAGTCTTTGTCTTGTTGGGAGACACAGCCTTGTTGGGAGACAATATTTTCTTCAGTGCTTTGACTGCCTTACTTATCGTCTCGTAATCCTCGTTGGCTATTCTGCTGACGAGTGATTGGTATTCTGATTGTAACTCTAATGCTGTCATAATTCGTATCGTTTTAAAAACTGCTGCAAATATACGATTATTTTGTGAAACCTACAAGGAAAAGCGGCTTTTTTTCGTGAAAAACTGCTTTTTTATGGATTGGGGTGTGGGTTGGGTACCCCCGTTTTTGCCTGTGATGTGAACCCTATGCTTCCGTACTTTGTATATACAGCGCGTTATTAAAGGTAAAGGAAAGTATATCAATGTATTAGATATAGGTTTTTATGTGTATTTACATAGTTTTTTTAGAAGATAGGGTTCACATCACACCCTGCCTTCACCATTTTCGCCTCGTCTTCGGCTCTGTTTTGGGCCAATTTCGCCAATGACTTGTTGGATTCGCATTTCAATGCTTGGTGGCTTAAATGTTAAATCTTAGTTAATATAGCTAAAAAGCTACCTGGAAGTTTGGTGGATTGTAGCTTTTTTGCTATCTTTGCCTCGTCAATTAGACAAAGAGTTCTTTTACATGGTTTATATATGAAAACTAGTCAGTTATGCAGAGAGTTGAGAAGAGCGGGATGCATTCTCACTCAGCATGGTGCCGAGCACGATGAATGGATGAACCCTTATACTGGGGTGAAGATCAGAATTCCGAGGCACGGTAGCCGTGAGGTAAAGAAAGGATTGCTTATACGCATTCAGAAAGCGTTGCTCGGACAATAGTCCGGGCAACCACCTTTATCAGTCGATAAATGGCGGCTTTCTATACAGACTGGTGGAAGGACTCTTTTTGATATTGAATATTAAAACAGCGAAATATGATAAAAAATGTAGTGTTAATTCTGGAATATGGTGATGGAAGCTATTCGTGTTACAACGATAAACCGATAGGTAGCTATGCGGTAATAGACGGGGATGGAGCTACGGCGGAAGAAGCCAAGGCTGATTTCATGAAGGCTCTAGAAGAGTGTAGGAAAGCAAGTCCGGAAGATGAGGCTCTCAAGAATCTTTCCTTTACCTATAAGTATGATATTCAGGCATTTTTCAAGGAATTTTCGTTTCTCAATGCCACAGACGTTGCCAGGCGTGCCGGTATCAACCCTTCGCTTATGCGACAATATACAAGTGGAGTGAAAACTGCTGGTGAGAAAACTTATCAGAGGCTTAATGCTTGTATTACCAATATTAAAGAAGATTTAAAAGCAGTCTCTTTCTAATCAAAGATTACTGCATCATATATAAACAAGTAAATGAACTCGGAAGCCCTGGTGCGAGACGCATCGGGGCTTTGTTAATGGTTCTATCTTAGTCACTGGCGATTCTCTGTTAGTCACTGAGAAATTTCTGTTAGTCACTGATGAATCTCTGTTAGTCACTGATGAATCTCTGTTAGTCACTGACAGAACTATCTGCCACTTGTGATATGATGCGAATGCAGGCTGAAATCGGAAAAAATCAGTGTTTTGTGTCGTTTTCTTCTCGAAAAATTTGGTGGTTACGAAAAAGCAGCGTATCTTTGCACAAATGTTTTTAAATAGTGATGATTATGAGATTATTAGATTATAGAGAAGTCTTGGCTGCTAGTGTTGAGCTGGCATTGAAGGACCATGAAAATGGTAACACCATTTCTCATTCTGATTTTATGAATCGCATTAAGGAGGAAAGAGGATGGAAATAGAATGGTCATTGCTGGCTTCAAGACAAATGGACGAGACTCGTATCCCTGGTTATAAACAGTTAATTTAAAGTGTGGCTGAGCCACAGGAAGGAGAAAACAATGAATAAAGAACAACAAGGTAAAGCTGTATTTGTGTCATTCTGTATAGAGCAATATGCCAAGGCAAAGAAAATGCCTGCAGAGAATGTGGTGGATTTGTTTGAACAGTATGGAATAGCTGAGCATTTCTGTGAATTCTACGATGTACTCCATACGCAAGGTGGGCAGTGGATGGTAGAAGAAATTGATAAAATGATAAGCGAAAGAAGAAAATGAGTGCAGAAATCACACAAGACAATCTGTATATGTTGTTGCCATTGAAAATAGGATGGCTTGCTTCGTGGCTCTCAGAAGACAAGGGGATAAGTCTTACGGATGCCATCAGTCGTATATATCATTCACAATTATATAAAAAATTATCTACGGAAAGTACCAAATATTGGAATTTAGGACCTGTGGATTTGTATAATGAACTTAAGGTGGAGCTTTGATGTGTGGGGGACGTGACGCCTGGTAGAGAGAAGTGGGGCTTACTTGAAGCTGGAATGAGGCTTAAGTAAAGGTTAACTGAGACTCACGTAAAGGTTGAATGAGGCTTAAACCAACTCGGAATGAGGCTTACTTCGATTCGGAATGAAGCTTATTTCAATCGCCAACGAAGCTTATTTCAATTGCCAATGAAGCTTACTTCGATTTTTTTCTTTCAATTTCTTCTTTTCCCTGCAACTTTCCTGCAACATCTTTCGTCTAACCATCAGAATTTTGAAACATAAAATTGGAAAGATATGAAGAAATTTGGTTTTTGGGCGGTGGCTGCCGCCTTGTTCCTTGCCCCTCTGGGCTTCTGTTCCTGCAGCATGGGGGCTACTACCACTTCTGAAATGAAGGGAGGACTGGACTATGTGCAGGATGATTTGAGAGAGAAACCTTTCAAGGCAATCGACGTGGATGTGGTTGCCAGCGTTTATTATACACAGAACAATGGCAATGAATGCAGCGTTCGACTGGATTACTCTGCCATCAAGGACGCTGAGTTCGCAGAGAAACTCAAGGAGAAACTCAAGGTGGTTTATCGTGATGGTGAGGTGAAAATCGGACTCACCGGAAGACTCAAGGTGCCTGCCATGTGCAGCTCTGAAAAGAATAGACTCAAGATTTATATCACCAGCCCCGACCTGGTGAAGATTACACAGGAAGGCGTGGGTTCCTTCTATGCCAAGACCATCAACAGCGACCGACTGGAAATCGATAACGAGGGCGTAGGCTCCGTTAACATCGACAAGATTCTCGCCAATAAACTGGAGGTTACCAACGAGGGTGTGGGCTCCGTCACCATCGATGAAGCCAAGGGCGATGTGATGAAGATTGACAACGAAGGCGTAGGTTCCGTAAAAGTGGGTCGCGTGGCTATGGTCGACCTGAAGGTTGATAACGAGGGCGTAGGCTCCGTTACGCTCGATTTCTACAAGGGAGACTACCTGAAGATTAACAACGATGGTGTGGGTAAGGTTAGCGCCAAGGTGGATTGCCAGATTCTGAACGTTGATCTGGATGGAGTAGGCGGCGTGCATCTGAGCGGCGTTACTGGCAAATATACCCGTCACAAGGATGGCGTGGGAAGCATCTCTGACGGAGGATTGAAAGTCAGAAATTAACGTAAGCTGCTGAAAATCATAATAATAAAGGCTGGGAGAATGAACGCTGAAGCCAAATTGCGAAGTATGAGCAATTCGGCTTCGGCTAACATTCTTCTTATTTTTCTATTTTTTCTTTTATTTATTTTCTTTTTTATCTTTTCTTCTTGCTACTTCTTCTTTTCGTTTTTATCTTTTCTTTTTTTCTTTTTTTCTTTTTCTTCTTCTTAAAGAAATTCTCTATTAGACATCTTTAACAATTGAAGTGCTTCAGAAGCGCTCTCTGAAAAGGTTCAAAAAGAACAATTAGAAGTCCCACTTCATACCCAGGCAAGGGCGAACCTTGGCACCGTCTGTGCTGCCGAAATTATTCGTAATCTCTACCTCACCACCCAGGCTCAGGTTCTCGCAGCCGAAGTGCTGACCTACGTTGTACCAGAGCTGTGGCTCGGTGATGAATACCGTGTGGCGGGTCTTTGCCTGTCCGTCGCCATCGAATGTGGCGTGGGTCTCCCACCAGAAATCAGCGAAGCCGTCAAACTTCAAACCCTTTACGCCAAAGAGGTCGTTGCAGGTCCATACGGCTGTCAACTGCATCGGAACATTCTGGTCTTTCTTGCGGATGGTCTTGTAGAGCACATCCAGGTTCAGGGTGTTCTTGTAGGTGGCATCGTGAATGAGATACTCCACACCAAAGAGCCATGCGTTGTTGATAGGGTAGTTCTTGGTGATACCGCCATTGTACTCAGCATGCAGACTCCAGTTTTTCAGGCTTGAATCCTTCCAGAAATTCAGTGCGCGCGAAATCTCGGTGTAGGTTCCGCCCAGGGAAACATTGTCGCTGTTGGGGTCCATCTTGTCGTAGTTGAAGTCGTGGTCAACGAAGAAATACGTGCTTCCCCATTTGTCCTGCTTGAACATCTCCAATGTCAAAGTTACATACTTGCGGTCGGTGCCGAAATCATAGAGCACCTGTGCGTTGGTCTGGGCTAATGCCTTGCTTGTAGGAAGCAATGCCAATGCCATGAGAGCCAGGCTTTTCAGCTTTTTCATAAATCTTTTTCTTTAAATATTAAAATGTTGTTTGAATGATATCTTGAAAATCAAAAAAAGAGGCCACGGATATCACATCCACAGCCTCCTAAAAATTATTAAAACAAATGATCGCCTAATAGGCGAAAAGAGGATAATCCTTCATCGTCTCGTTCACCTTCTCGCGAACACGGGCAATCACCTTCTCGTCTTCAGGAGCATTGAGCACTTCCTCGATGAGCTCGGCGATGAGGTGCATCATGTCTTCCTTGGCACCACGGGTTGTCATGGCCGCTGTTCCGAGACGGATTCCTGAGGTCTGGAAGGCTGAACGTGAGTCGAACGGAACCATATTCTTGTTTACTGTGATATCGGCAGCAACGAGTGCATTCTCGG
>CAKQCH010000015.1:0-36139 GCA_934216735.1 uncultured Prevotella sp. | reverse complement strand
TACTTCTTGAAGTTCTTGATGAAACGAGCAGCCAAATCCTTAGCCTTCTCCTCCCACTGAGAAGCCTCAGCGTATGTATCGCGTGGATCGAGGATCTTAGGATCTACGCCTTCCAACTGTGTAGGAACTACGAAGTTGAAGAATGGGATAGTCTTTGTAGGAGCTGCGTCGATTGAGTGGTCGAGGATAGCGTCGATGATACCACGTGTATCGCGGATAGAGATACGCTTGCCTGTACCGTTCCAACCTGTGTTAACCAAGTATGCCTTAGCACCAGACTTCTGCATCTTCTTTACCAACTCCTCAGCGTACTTAGTTGGGTGCAACTCCAAGAATGCCTGACCGAAGCAAGCAGAGAATGTTGGAGTAGGCTCGGTGATACCGCGCTCTGTACCAGCCAACTTAGCTGTGAAGCCAGAGAGGAAGTAATACTTAGTCTGCTCAGCGTTCAAGATAGATACTGGTGGCAATACACCGAATGCATCTGCTGAGAGGAAGATAACCTGCTTAGCAGCTGGACCCTGAGAGAATGGACGCTGGATGTTCTTGATGTGGTAGATAGGATAAGATACACGAGTATTCTCGGTAACAGTCTTATCTGCGAAGTCAATCTTACCATCCTTAGCTACAGTTACGTTCTCGAGAAGAGCGTCACGTGTGATAGCACCGTAGATATCTGGCTCAGACTCCTTGTCGAGGTTGATAACCTTAGCGTAGCAACCACCTTCGAAGTTGAACACACCCTCATCGTCCCATCCGTGCTCATCGTCACCGATCAACTTACGCTTAGGGTCTGTTGACAATGTAGTCTTACCTGTACCAGAAAGACCGAAGAAGATAGCAGTGTTCTCACCGTTCATATCTGTGTTGGCAGAGCAGTGCATAGAAGCCATACCCTTCAATGGCAAGAAGTAGTTCATCATAGAGAACATACCCTTCTTCATCTCACCACCATACCATGTATTGATGATAACCTGCTCCTTAGAAGTTACGTTGAATACAACGGCTGTCTCTGAGTGGAGACCCAACTCCTTCCAGTTCTCAACCTTTGCCTTAGAAGCATTGTAAACGATGAAGTCTGGCTCCTGATCGAACTCAGCCTCGTTCTGAGGACGGATGAACATATTTGTTACGAAGTGTGCCTGCCATGCTACCTCAACGATGAAACGTACCTTCATACGTGTATCCTTGTGTGTACCGCAGAAACCATCTACTACGAACAACTTCTTGTTAGAAAGCTCCTTCTTAGCGATCTCCTTAACGGCATTCCAAGCCTCTGGAGTAGCCTTGTGGTTATCGTTGTGATACTCCTCAGAATCCCACCATACTGTGTCGTGAGATGTAGCATCGTCAACGATGAACTTGTCTTTAGGAGAACGACCAGTGTAAATACCAGTCATTACGTTAACTGCACCGAGCTCAGTCTCCTGACCAACCTCAAAACCCTCGAGACCTTCCTTAGTCTCCTCATTGAACAATACCTCATAAGAAGGATTGTAGAGAACCTCAGTTGTACCTGTGATTCCGTACTTTGCCAAAACTGACTTATCAAACTTTGCCATTTTATTTTAAATGTATTTAAGTTGTGAATAATTTCTCTTTACCTTGGTTGATAGAAGAAACCATCATTCTCCCAAAACCGCCGCAAAGGTACGAAAAATATGTTTTATAGCAAAGATTCTTCTTTATAATTAATGTATTTTTAATATCTTTTTAGGTTAAAGAATATAAAAACCAACCAATTCATCTATAATTTGCCATATTGACTTTGCAAATATTCCGGCTAATCTGCTTCTATATGTGCTTTGCTTTCCACCTATTTATATATATAAGGAGAATATACGCCATATACAAGAGAGAATATACGTCATATATATAAAGAGGAGAAGGAGGCTTTTGATGCTCCCCGAAAAAAAACAGAAAAACATTTTGTAGTTTCCGCATTAAATCGTATCTTTGCAGAAATTTAAGCAATAAACAAGCAAGTTTTTAAGATATAACGAGAAATTAAAATACTACAGCTATGGAGATTATCAATCTGAGCGAGCATAACAGCATCATCAACAGATACCTGGCAGAGATGCGTGACTGCGACTATCAAAAGAACCGACTCCTCTTCCGCAACAACATCAAGAGAATCGGCGAGTATGAGGCTTTTGAGATTTCAAAGACCCTCAATTACCAATCTAAAGAGGTGACCACCCCGCTGGGCGTGGCACAGGTCAATCTTCCTACCGACAAGATTGTCATCGGTACCATCTTCCGTGCCGGTCTGCCTTTCCACGAGGGTTTCCTGAACATCTTCGACCATTCGGGCAATGCCTTCGTCAGTGCTTATCGCGAATATACCAACAAGGAACATACCGAGATTGGTGTTCACATTGAGTATCTGGCTACTCCAGACCTCACCGACAAGACGCTCATCATCGCCGACCCTATGCTTGCCACCGGCATCAGCATGGAAATGGGTATGAAGGCATTCCTTACCAAGGGCAATCCTAAGCACATCCACGTGGCTTGCGTCCTCGCTTCGCCAGAAGGCATCGAGCACGTAAAGAAGACTTTCCCAGAAGACAAGACCACCATCTGGTGCGCTTCTATCGACGAGGGATTGAACGAACAGAAATACATCGTACCAGGATTCGGCGACGCCGGAGACCTCTGCTACGGCAACAAACTGTAAAAGAGGGTGAGTCATTATTCATCGGATTACGCAGAATAAACGGAACCTTAACCGCCTTCATCGGATTACTCACGGATTTTAAACGGAAACTCGACCTGACGGTCGTGGCGATACCCCCCCTAAAGCTGGAAAAAGCCAGCCTATACGGCGCTAGCCCAATGGCCGTAAGGCCAAATCCGTTTAAATTCCGTGCGTAATCCGTGGAGCAAGAATGTTCCGTTAACTCAGCGTAATCCGATGAAGAAAATCTATGAAGAAACGAAAAAGAAGAACACTACACTCCATCTTTTTAATAATGGAACGAGCTGCCCCCCAGGAACTCTCGCAGAAGCGAAGTAGGCGGCAGATTATTATAAATGCGCTCTTTTAGAACAAAAATCGTATCGTCAAGCGCACAGACGATAAAATAGGAAAAGTTTTTGTTACATAAGACAAAGTTCGTTTTAAATTAATCTTGTATATTTGCACCCATAATTTAATTATTAACAAAAATGTCAAACGTATGAAAAAGATTATGAGAAGTACAATAATATCAGCAATATTAAGCTGCATTTTAACATTAATGGCAAGTTGTTCTAACAACGATGAAAATACTGCGTCATATAGAAAGTATGAGATTCCTACCGATGTGATGATAGAGACTCCAGACAATCAGATCCTTACCATAAATACGAAAGATGACTTTGAAAAGTATTTCAAGAATTGTGTAAGTAGCGCAAAACCTGACACAAAAATAGAACTACCAGAAGTGAACTTTCTAAAATACAGGCTAATCTACATACAAGGAGAATCAACACATGGGATAGCCAAACTAGAGAGTTCCTTGGCGTCAACAGAAAATTGCAAAATTCTATCCATCCATATAGAACAGAACTTTACAAATGTGATGCAAAGATGGAATGTCGCATATCTTATCGACAGAGAGGATAAGCCAAACATCAAATTACAATACCAAATAATAGAGCCATAGTCTTTAAAGAAAAAGTCCAAAGAAAGAAATCTGGTTTGAAAACTATCTTTGGACTTTTTTGATAAGCTACCCTTTAATAATGGAACGAGCTGCCCCCCAGGAACTCTCGCAGAAGCGAAGTAGGCGGCAGATTATTATAAGGTATACCCTTGAAGTATTTCAGGAACTTAAGCAACCGGTAAGCCTCAGCATATTCCTCGCAATTCTCCGGAACCTGCTGCAGCAGCGGCTCTGCCTGCGTCTTAATCACAGCCAGCTCATAAAGCATCGCCGTATTGAGCATCGCATCGGCATTCTCCTGGAACGGGAATATCCACTTGTTCTCACCCGCCCTTACCGAAGGCCAGCGATGAATGGTTTCCTGGGCAGAGACACCTCGATACTTGTAATCGCGGATGATGCGGCGGAGCAAACGGTTGTCTGTTGTCGGGATATAATTGTGATTATCCAGAAGAATCGTGGTCAGCGCCGAAGCATATACTCTGAATATCTGCTCCTGCGGGATGTGGGCCGTCAGCTCTGGGTTCAATGCGTGAATGCCCTCTACCACCAGCACATTGTTATCGTTCATCTTCAGCTTGTTGCCGCTCTTTTTACTCTTTCCGCTCTGGAAATCATACTTCGGCAATTCTACCTCCTCACCACGGAACAAGGCATTGAACTGCTCGTTGATCAAATCGAGATCCAGGGCATAGATGCTCTCATAATCATATTCGCCCGAAGCATCCTTCGGCGTTTTCTCCCTATCTACGAAATAATCATCGAGCGAAATCTGGAGCGGTTTCAATCCGTTTACGGCAAGCTGTATGCTCAGGCGCTTGCACGAAGTGGTCTTGCCCGAAGACGAAGGACCAGCCAGCAACACGAGCTTCACACCCTGACGGTTGGCAATATCCTCGGCAATATTGGCTATCTTCTTCTCCTGCAGCGCCTCACTGATGTTGATGATGTCAGTGGCATGACCCGCCTCTATCGCCTGGTTGAAGTCGCCCACGGTTCTGATGCCCAGGATGTCCTGCCAGCGATGGTGCTCCTTGAAGATGTCGAACATCTTGTCCTGCTTCGTCATTTCGCCCAATTTATCCGGATCCTTGAGCGAAGGAATGCGCAGCAGCATGCCATCGTAATACTTCTCCAGTCCGAAGAGATAAAGTCCCGAAGTATTGGTAAGCAGCGTGCCGTAATAGAAATCCACATATTCACCTATTTTATAATAGGTGGTATAGATGGAGCCGGAAGTCTTGAGCAGTTTCACTTTTTCCACATCCCCCTTTTCCTGAAACAGGGCGATGGCATCCTCGGTAGGCACCATGTATCGGCGTATCGGCATCTTGGCATCGATGATTTCCTGCATGCGGCGACGGAGAATGTTCACATCCTCTTCCACAACAGGGCGACCCAGACGGATATCCACATAGAAACCGTTGGATACAGGGATATCAATCACCACATCCGTGTTGGGATAGATATCCTGCACCGCCTTGCACAGCACAAAGAAGAGGGTGCGGGTGTAGGCGCGCGAACCGGAGGAGGAGGCCATATCAAGAAACTCAACATCCTTGGAGTTATAAACACGATAATGCATGCCTTCAACCTTGTTATTTACCCTTGCAGACACCGGTCCGTGGGTCATTTTGAGGTCAAATGCAGAAAAAACATCAAAAAGTGTGCTCCCGATTTCGACTTTCTGAGTTTTTTTATTATTTTTGCAACGGATTTGAATCATTTGTTTCATTTGCATTAAAATGATGTTACAATGTTATACTAATCTATGCCTTTTGAAGCCCTGCTAAAGACACTTCTCAGGCAATGCCTGCCCGCAATACCGCGGACTAGGCTTACAGAGCGTAAAGTTACGAAAAAAATCGTGAACTTGGTGAACTTGACAACATTAATTAAGTTATAATATGTCGATTTGGATATTTTTTAGGCTTATTGGAGCACTCGCCTTACTTATGTTTGGTATGAAGACCATGAGCGACAGTTTGCAGAAGATGGCAGGACCACAGCTCCGCCATGTGTTAGGAACTATGACCACCAATCGTTTGACGGGCATCCTCTCGGGTACGCTCATCACCGCTGCGGTGCAGTCTTCTACAGCTACGACGGTGATGACCGTATCATTCGTCAATGCCGGTCTCCTTACCCTTGCCCAGGCGATTTCCGTCATCATGGGCGCCAACATCGGAACCACGCTCACCGCCTGGATCATGAGTGCGGGTTTCTCGTTCAACATCACGGATTTTGTATGGCCGGCGTTCTTCATCGCCATCATCCTCATCTATAGTAAGAAGCGCAAGATTATCGGCGACTTCATCTTCGGTATATCCTTTATGTTCCTGGGCTTGGGTACGCTTCGCCAAACCGGCATCGACATGGATTTGGCTCATAACCAGCCAGTTCTCGATTTCTTTGCAAGTTTCGATCCCCACAGTTTCCAGACCACTATCACCTTCCTGCTCATCGGTAGTGTCCTGACCATGTGCGTGCAGAGTTCGGCAGCCGTCATGGCAATTACGATGATTCTCTGCTCCACCGGCGTATTGCCTATCTATCAGGGTATTGCGCTTGTGATGGGTGAGAATATCGGAACCACGGTTACCTCTAACGTGGCAGCACTCACCGCCAACACCCAGGCACGAAGAGCGGCGATGGCGCACATGGTGTTCAACGTCTTCGGTGTACTCTGGATACTCTGCGTGTTCCGTCCGTTCATCCATCTGGTTTGCGGTTGGGTAGGTTTCGACGATATGATGGAGAAGAACAATCCTCATTTCGTAGCCAATGCAGCCAAGCTGTCGTTTGTGCTAGCCGCCTTCCATACCACGTTCAACCTCTCCAACACCTTTATCCTGGTTTGGTTTATCCCTCAGATAGAGAAGTTGGTATGCAAGATTATCCGTCCAAAGAAGAATGCAGACGAGGACGATTTCCGTCTGCGTTTCATCCAGAGCGGTATCATGAAGACTCCGGAAATCTCTGTATTGGAGGCTCAGAAGGAGATTCACTGCTTCGCAGAGCGCATCCAGCGTATGTTCGGCATGGTGAAGGAACTCCTGGGCGAGACCAACGACGATAAGTTCATCAAGCTCTATACCCGCATCGAGAAGTATGAAGGCATCTCCGACAACATGGAGATTGAGATTGCGAAGTATCTCGACCAGGTGAGTGATTCTCATCTTTCTGACGAGACGAAGGCGAAGATTCGCGCCATGTTGCGTGAGATTTCAGAGATTGAGAGTATCGGTGACAGCTGTTTCAACATCGCCCGCACCCTGAACCGCCGCATCCGTGGCAAGGAAGACTTCATTCCTTCTCAATACGAGCACATGCATCAGATGATGGAGCTTACGGATAATGCCCTCACCCAGATGAACATCACTCTCGTAGGTCATAAGGGGGACAACGATGCCAACCTCTCTTTCAACATCGAGAACGAGATCAACAACTATCGCAACCAGTTGAAGAGCCAGAACATCAACGATGTAAACAACCATCTCTACACCTACGCCATCGGTACGATGTATATGGACATCATCCAGGAGTGCGAGAAGCTCGGCGACTACGTGGTGAACGTAGTGGAAGCACGAATGGGTGTAAGACAGCATGAAGCTTGATTTGAGTTAATAGTTAAGAGTTTATAGTTAACAGGGCTTGAATAGAGTTAAGAGTTAACAGTTTATAGTTTAAAGGGCATGAAGTTCACAAACGTGATCTCCATGCCCTTCGCTTTTCTTCATCATCTATACTTTTACATTCTATTCTTTTTCACGTGCATTCTCCTGTATTGCATTTTCCTTTTCTTCAAGGCTCCACTTGATTCCTCCGTTCTGTCCTGCCACATAATTGCAGAGCGGGATGCCGGGATGATGCAGATTGGAGAGATAGAGAGGCTCATCGGCTACTAACTGATGGCAGACGAAGGTATCGCCCACCGACAACTTGCTGTTCACGCTTTCCATCACCTCGAAGCGGTCATCGCCACAGTATTCTATCACGAGGAGTCTTCCAGGGTTCCATTTTACCTTCACCTGTTCCCCCAGGTTGAGTGCTTCCGCCACGAGCTTGCTTTTCACGAAGAATCGGCTCGAAGAGACAGCATTCTTTCCTGCCACAAACGATTCCCAATCGGGATATCCCACCATACGGGAGAGGAGATTGAGGTTATATACGCTTGGTTTGCAGGATGTTACTACATATCCCCACATACGTTTCAGGGTACTCACGGAGATGGTCTCGTTGGTGTATCCCTGAATCTGACAGGTGAGGAACTCAAAATCCTTAGGTGACATGATGGTTCTTCCCACCAATGTTTCCACCTCATGTTTGAGTCGTTCGAAATCTTCTTGATTGAAATGTTCTACCATATCACTTTCTTTTTTCTAGTCCGTTATTTTACAAATAAGCCATTTGCAGCGACAAAGATACACATTATTTTCCATTCATTCCTCATTTTCTCCCACTTTTTTTTGCAACTAGATGAAAATGAATCAAAATGAACCAACTTTGTAGCAGGAAAAGACACATTTCAAGCATCAGAAAAGCTCGTATTTAGTATTAAGAAAACTCATTTCAAGCATCAAGGAATGTTCCCCGAGGCTTTGCCCAACTTTGCCCGGAGCTTTGGGCACTTTTAACCGGGATTGTCGGTTAAAAGCACCCGTGTTCCCGGGCATGGTTGCTCATGTTCCCGGGCATAAGTACTCATGTTCGTGGGTACAAAGTGGTAAAAATGTGGTATCGTTTTTACCACTTATTTATAGCACCCATTCCAACCAATTTTCTGGTGTTACAATGGCTTTTTCCTTCACATCGTATGCAGTAAGAAAGGTATTCGGAAATTGAGTGTTGGCTCTCTTGGGATTCCATTTCATCTCAAACAAAGAGAATTGTCCGTCACACTCCTCTATATAATCTATCTCCTGCTGCTGGTTGGTTCGCCAGAAATAACTGTTCACATATCTGCCGGCATACTGATTTGCCTTTAACCGCTCACTGATGAAGAAGTTCTCCCACAAGGCACCAACATCCTGGCGAAGCGAAAGTGGAGCAAAGTTCTGCAAAATGGCATTGCGGATACCATTGTCATAGAAATAAAACTTCTTAGCCTTCTTTAATTCCGTGCGAAGATTGCGACTGAATCCGCTCAACTTAAAGATGATATAACATTTCTCCAGCAAATCAATATATTTCTCCACCGTCTTGTTGTCTGTTCCCACCGTTTGTGCCAACTCATTATAAGAAACCTCGCTCGTTACCTGTAAAGCCAAAGCTGTAAGCAACTTGCCCAGCAAAGCTGGACGACGAACGCTTTCTAAATTGAGTAAGTCTTTATAAAGATAACTGTTGGCGAGATTATAAAGCAGCTCCTTCGCATCTGCGGCATGATTAATGACATCAGGATAAGATCCATAAATAAGTCGATTTTCCAAAGTCTGCTTAACACCTAACAGTCCCTGGGATTTGAGCAACTCACCTGTAGAAACGGGGAAGAGATGGTACTCAAACTTACGTCCGGTCAACGGCTCGTTAAGTTTGTTCTGTAATTCAAACGAGGAAGAGCCGGTTACCAGTAGCTGCACATCGGGAAAATTATCAGTGATTCTTTTCAACACCATTCCGATGTTCTCTACTCGTTGTGCTTCATCAATGACAACAATCCGATGATGTCCGATCAGCAGTTTGAGTTCGGCAGAGTTAATCTGCGACAGCATCTGTATTACCTCCGGCTCATCACAATTCAAAGACAGAGTTGGTTCGTCGTGCTTTCCAAGAATCATTTTGAAAAGCGTACTCTTTCCCACCTGTCTCGCTCCAATCAGGATGATAGCCTTTCCGGCAAACATCCGTGACTCTATCACATCTTGCAGTTGACGTTGTATCATATCATTTAACCCTTTCTATTATTAATAAAGTTCTTTGTTTCAATTTCGGCACAAAGATAAGAAAAAATATCCTAATCCCAAAATTTATACTGATTTTTGGGATTGTAATCCCAAAATTCTATATGATTTTTGGGATTAGAGGCAAAAAAGGATGAAATGAAGCCTTTTTTTTGAAGCATCAATCTAACTCTTCCACCAGGCATTCCATGTCTTCTGCCAGGTGTCCCATATTCCGTCAGGAGTCCCTTCTTCCGTTTGGAAATAGCGTGGGGACAAATGGCTATAAATGGCAATAATGTGGTAATAGCGTGGTAACAAATGGCTACAAATGGCAATAATGTGGTAATAGCGTGGTAATAAATGGCAATAGCGTGGTAACAAAAACAGGGTTATTACCACGCACAAACAACTATATATCAAATTGTTATCTCTCGTGTGGCAATAGTGGCAATAAAATTCAAAAAACATTTTTATACGTAAGCGTAGCAAAAGCCGCAGTATTTTATCGCTTTTACCAAAATCATGAAGGTAACAGCCGGTCCCCGAAGGGGGCCAACTTTCAATAACCGCTGGTGGAATGACCGAAGGTCATGGAACCTGCGGACAAGCATCAGGGAGGGAGAAGGCGTCCCCAAAGGGGGCGAACAGGAGCAAGACTGGATATTGTTCGCCCCCTTTGGGGACGATTAGAGAGTGTATGCCAGCTATCCGCAGGTTCCATTCCCTTCGGTCATTCCACCAGCGGTTATTCACATTCGCCCCCTTTGGGGACGGAAGAATGCGACTTGCGAAACTTGAATTATATGATGAAACAAAGTTTTTTTGATGCAAAATGAAATTGAACCAAAATGAACCAACTTTGTTTCGAATATTATTGTTACCTTTGCAACCGATAAGGCCTCTTCACCTTTTTAAGGTGAAAGGCGAAGGAAATGATAATAAATAATAATAACATAAAAACAAAGCGTATGAAACGACTTTTACTTTTATCAGTCATGTTCTGTATAGGAGTGCTGCAAGGATTTGCGCAATCTTATAACCCCTTCACATATACAGACGAGAATGGAGTGAATTGGGAATGTAGTTTTAACCATACTAGTATAACTATGCCCGATGGTTTATGGAAGGATACCACCATTGTAACCATCAATGGTGCCAGCAACTATGGGGAAGAAGTTACAGTACCTGGAGTTGTCAAATATGAAGGAAAAGAATATACCATCACTCAACTTGGCAGTGTTTTCTGCAATAATCAAACCTTGAAAAAGGTTACTTTGCCGAAATCTATAACTTCGTTGGATAATACCTTCCAAGGATGTACGCTTCTTTCCGAAGTAGTGAATACGGAACAAATTCAGAGATTCGGTTCCTCAGCATTTAGCAATTGCAGCTCTCTTAAGAGCATTGATATGAGCAATTGTGAAGTTATTAATAGCATCGCTTTCGATTATTGCAAGAATTTGCAATCTGTCAACCTAAAAAAATGCAAGACAATTGAAAATAATGCATTTTCAAATTGTAGCAATTTACAATCAGTAGGCAATCTTTCAAGTTGTACGACAATAATGTATGGAGCTTTCCAATCTTGCTCATCATTGAAATCAATAGACATTAGTAATTGCAACTCTTTAGAAGGTTCTGTATTTCAGGATTGTTCAAAACTTGAAGAAGTAAAACTTTCGAAACAGATAAATCAGTTAAAAGAGAGTACATTCAACGGATGCACAAACCTTAAAAGTATCGATTTAAGCAATTGTACATCTATTGAAGGTAGTGCTTTCAATGGATGCCGAAGCTTGACATCCGTCGGGAACACAACTTTGCTAAGTTCTATCCAAGGATACGCATTTTCGAATTGTGCTAATTTAACAAACATCGATTTATCAAATTGCACCGTTGTTGGAGAGAACGCTTTCAGCAACTGTGCAAAACTTTCCAATATAAATCTTTCAAAATGCAAGCTCTTAGGTAATGGCGCCTTTAGTCAATGTATCGAATTGACAGCCGTTGATTTGTCATCATGTTCATCTTTGGCAGAGAGAGTTTTTTCAGGTTGTTCAAACCTTAAAACGATAAAAGGAATCGAGAATTTCACAACGATTCCTGCTTATGCTTTTGAGGGTACAGGCATCGAAACATTGTCATTGCCTCTATGTACAACTATCCAAAATGCGGCATTTAAAAAATGCATGCAATTGAAATCTGTTAATTTGCCAAAGTGTGAAACCATAGAAGTCTACATATCAGAATATTATGATAAAGCAGAAGGAGCTTTTTATGGCTGCAATAATCTGCAAGAGGCAGATTTGCCAAGCTGCATAAACATTGAAAAGTATGCATTCTATAGCTGCCCAAAATTGAGTTCTATCAATATACCTGTATGCCAAACTATTGGCGAGGAAGCATTTGCATACTGTGGTAACTTGAATGAGGTTTCACTGCCAAACACTATACAGAAATTAGGATACAAGTGTTTCAATGGAAATACATCGTTAACGTTGTATGCTAAGAATGTACCTGCTTTAGACCGCAATCCTGGAACTATGGCAGAATCTGATACCTTAGCCTTAGGCAAAAACGTATTAATCATCGTACCAGAGGAATCACTCGCAGCCTATCAGGCAGCTGATGTTTGGAACACAATGAGTGAGAGAATCTTCCCTTTGGGTACTCAATTTGATTATAACGTAGAGGCTAATGCACAAGCTAGCACTTCTGGTCTTCAGAAAGCGATTGGAGAGAAGAATCTTAGAAGCGTGGTTACCCTTAAAGTAAAGGGTTCTATCAATAGTTACGACATCATGGTTATGCGTAACAAGATGGATAATCTCCATTATTTGGACTTGGCTGATGCTGATGTTAAGAGCAATACATACAATTATTATACGGGATATAGCACTCAAGATGACATTCTGGGTCCTCATTCTTTTGCCGATCTCGACAAACTGATGACAGTCAAGTTGCCAAAAAGAGTGAAGTATATCAATCAGGCTTTTAACAACTGTAGTCAGTTGCGTTCTGTTGAAATGCCAGAGAATCTGATTTGCGTAGGCGATACTACAGACTGGGATTATTCTTATAATGATAATACTGGTGCCTTTAAAAATTGCACCAATCTTGAAGAAATCATATTCCACAATTGCGAGAAGATTGGAGGATTTGCTTTTTACCAATGTAATTCTTTGCAAGAAATCACATTGCCAAAGAATCTGAAGCATGTTGGAAGTTTTGCATTTATTTACTGCAGCCAGCTTAAGGACATTATCCTTCCTAGCGAAGTTGAAACTATTAGCTATTATGCTTTCGCCGACTGCGGCAACCTGGCATCCATTCAGTTTCCACCTTCATTGAAGAGCATCGAATCTTATGCGTTCAGAGGCTGTAGCAAGCTTAGCAGCATCAACCTTCCAGGTCTTACAAGCATCTCAGAATACACCTTCTCTGGTTGCAGCAACCTGACAGAGGTGAAGCTTCCTAGCACCCTGGAGCGTATCGGAGATAAAGCATTTGAAAACTGTACCAACTTGAACAAGGTATATACCTACACTGTCTTGCCGATCAATATCGACCAGAATACATTTACTAACTTCAAGACTACAACACTCTATGTGCCAACCCAGAGCTACGACAACTACTACTGGAGCACACAGTGGGGACAGTTTAAGGAAATCAAGGAGTTTGATGAGCCTTATACCTATATCTATCTCGACAACGAGTTTACACTCGAAAAGAGATTCGAAGGTACGCCTGATATCGACATCAAGAACAATGGTGCACTTACCGTAAACGGAAAGGATAATCAGAATGCAGGCGAAGTAACCGTTAAGGGAGATGGCAACAGCTCTGCCGGAACACTGATTACAGACGGCAACCTGGATGCCAAGAAACTGAGATTCGACATCACTGTCAATGCCAACCAATGGTATTTCTTCAGCTTCCCATTCGATATCAACCTCGCTGACATCAAGACACCAGGCAAATATGTATTCCGCAAATACAACGGTTCACTCCGTGCCGACCAGGGTACAGGCGGATGGGTTGACCTGGCTAGCGACGAAACTACCCTCAAGCAGGGCGTAGGCTATATCTTCCAGACTGCCCAGGGCGGTAACCTCACCCTGAGAGTAACCAAGGAGAAGTTCGGAAAACTGGATGCCAACAACATCGTGAAGGATTTGAGCAGCTATCCATCTGCCGACGAGCAGAACGCAAGCTGGAACTTCATAGGTAACCCACAGATCAGTTACATGGATGCAGCTTCCCTCGGCTACGATGCTCCTATCACCTATTGGAACGGAAATTCCTACGAGGCTGTGCGCCCAGGCGACGACGAGTTTGCCCTCCAGCCATTCCAGGCATTCTTCGTACAGAAGCCAGTGGATGTAAGCAACATCGAGTTCAAGGCTGAAGACCGTATCACCAAGAGCGAGAGCATCAACAAGCAGAACAATGCACGCGTCAGAAGAATCGGCCGTGGCATCAACCCAGAGCGTCTGCTCATCAACCTCACCCTGAGCGACGGCAACCATACCGACAAGACCCGCGTGGTATTCAACGACAAGAAGAGCCAGGCTTACGAACTGGATTGCGATGCAGCCAAGTTTGCTGCCATCAACGATGCCCCTCAGTTCTATACCATCGAGGCCAAGGCAGGCAACCTCGCCATCAACGAGCGACCAATGGGTAGCGTGAAACTCGGTTTCGCTGCCAAGAAAGCAGGCAACTTCACCATCTCTGCCAAGAGAATGGACCAGCCTATGCTTTTGCAGGATAACCAGACAGGTGCTACTTACGACCTGACAGAAGGCGACTACCAGTTTGCTTCCAACGCCGGAACCTTCGAAAACCGTTTCGTTCTCGTTCCTAGCAGAGGCACCACAGGCATCGCCGACATCGTGAAGAAGACCGGTATCAACATCATGCCAACCGATGCAGGTATCAACCTCAACGGCGTAAACGGCAAGAAGGTTACCATCTATGCTGCCGATGGCACCATGCTCGCATCGCGCACCTTCGACGGCATGCTCAACCTGATGAAGGGAGTATACATCGTAAAGATAGACAACCTTTCTACCAAGGTGATGGTGAAGTAATCATACGCAGAATGATCAACGGAAATAAAATTCGAGCCTATGAAAAGAATCATCATCCATAGCGTCACCACATGGCTGCTGCTCTTCCTGAGCAGCACCATGCTGATGGCAGCTCTGCCAGACGACGACTTCAACCCCGTAAACCCACCCGACCCGATGATGAAATACAAGGTGGAGGTGGCGTATTCGGCATACGGATATACATCGGGAGGCGGAACCTACAACTGGGGAGACGAAGCCTACATCAGTACTTCTGCCAACAACGAGAACTATCAGTTTGCCTACTGGCTGAAGAACGGAGTGAAATACTCAGAGGAATCCTCCTTTATATATAAGGTGGAAGAATGGAACGTCAAGTTCGAGGCGGTTTACGACTACAAGCCGGTGAGTCCGAGCGACCCTCAGCCCATGAACCGATACCGCCTCTATCTGACCACAGACGATGAGGGCAACTGCTCCTTCAACCGCACCAGCGGCGAAAAGGTGGAAGCGGGAAGCTTCGTCTGGCTGTCGGCATATCTCAGTTCGGGGTACATCTTCAAGGGATGGTACCTGGGAGACGAACTGATCAGCACAGACCAGGACTTTCAATACGAGATGCCTAAGCAGAACGTTACGCTCAGGGCACACATCGTATACAGTCCGAGCAGTCCAAGCGACCCGGGCGGAACGGGACAGGGCAATGTAGACAACAGCAGCGGCATCGATGAAGTTACCCTAAGCCCATCAACCTGCTCCAACCGCATCTACCAGTTGGACGGGACGAGCGCTGCCCAGCTCCAGAAGGGCAAAGTCTATATCAGAAACCACAAGAAATTCATCGCCAGGTAACCTGGCGGTGATTTTTCTGCAAATGATAATAAACTAAACTTGATAATATGAAGAGAAAACTTTTACTCTTTTGTATCCTGGCTTTTGCGGCGATAGCTGTGTCGGCACAGAACAACCTGGTGATCAGAAACTTCAAGTATGACCAGTATGACCAGACAGCCAACCTCAAGGGCACACAAAAGAAAGACAACAACGGCAGGACGGCAGCCCTGCTCAAGATTGAGACCAATCTTGACAACCTCGCCTTCGACGGCGGAAGTTATGGTATCGTAACCACCCAGCACAAGACGGGACAATGGTGGGTTTATGTGCCGGAGCGTGCACAGAAGATTACCATCCGACATCCTAAGTACGGTGCCTGCGAGTATTACTACCCATCGGAAATCAAGGCAGCAAGAACCTACACTATGAAGCTTACCCTGGAAGGTATGGATGTTGCCCTGGAAGCTTCGGTGGCTGGTGCTACCATCACCGTGGACGATGAGAAGATAGGAAAGACCCCACAGACCGTCTACCTCTCTTACGGCATCCACCACATCACAGCCCGAAACGGCAACATGTACTATGACAGCAACGTGAACATCACTAAAGAAAGTCCGAAATCATTGAAGCTGCAGATGCAGGATGAAGACCTGCTCTACGGAACCGTGAACCTGACCGTAGCCGACGGTGCCGACATCTACTTCGACGGCAAGAAGGTGGGAACGGGTTCCTGGTACCAGCGTCTGAAATACGGCACCTACGTGGTGGAAACCCGCAAGAAGAACTGCGAGAACCAGACCACATCCTTCGAGGTGGAAGCCAAGAAAGACAAGACCATCGAGGTGAAAGCCCCTATCCCATACACCGGTTCCCTCTTCGTGGTAAGCAGTCCGAAGGTGGTGGGCATCTACAACGACATCAAGCTCCTCTCGGAGAACGGTTTCGCCAAACTGCCTATCGGAACCAACGAAATCACCTACAGACACGAAGGCTACCGTCCGCTCACCAAGACCTACAACGTTTTGCGTGATGCCGAAATCAACGATACCATCAAGCTCAAGCCAATCACCTATCTGAAGAAGACGGGCATCTATGCCGGCGTTGCCTTCACCTACGGCGGAAGCACGATGGGCGTAACGGGAACCATCGGCCTCAACATCTCCAACTTCGACCTTCAGGCTTCCTACACCATGGGGCTGGGAAGCAGCGACGAGGTTTACTGGTATTCCAAGGAAACCAACGTGCAGCAGGAGATAGATACCTACAAGCTCAACAGCTTCGCCGTGAAACTGGGCTACCAGTTCCCATTGAGCATGCGTGTGGGCATCACTCCGCAGATAGGCTATCTCACCCAGATGCTCAAGAGCGAAGGCAAATATGCCGACGGCACATCCTGCGGTTCCTTCACCATCGGCGCCAAACTGCTCATCGCCCCCGTGTCTCATCTCTGCATCCTCCTCAATCCGGAGTATGCCATCCCAAACAAGAAGAGCGACACCTATAAATCGGTGGCTGATGTGGGCGGATTTGCCGAAGGCGGCTTCTATGCCCATGCCGGCATCCTCGTGAATTTCTAAACTTAATATATTAAAATAGGTATATATGAAGAAACTACTATATAGCAAGAGCATAGCATTCGCCATCCTGATGGCTCTGGCTGGCACCATGCAGTCGTGCACCGAGAAGGAGGAAGAGGATGTCTATGCTTCTACGAAGATTGACTTCAATGTAACGGTTTCACCTTCGAGGGTAGACTTGCCTGCCCGCAATGCATCACAAGAGATTCAGGTTACTGCCAACACGGCATGGGGCGTAAGCTCGGATGTTACCTGGGCACACGTGAGCGCAAGCAGCGGCATTGCCAACGGATCCTTCACCGTAACCCTGGACGACAATACCTCGCTGGAGGAACGCCAGGCCATCATCACCCTGACTTACGGAACCGAGAAGAAGACGGTGACCCTGAACCAGGCGGCTGCCAAGGCTACCCTCTCTGCCAACGAGGTGAGTCTTGCTGCCAAGAATGCCAGTCAGGAAATCAAGGTAACTGCCAACACCACCTGGAGCGTGGAGACTGAGGCTGAATGGATTCACCTGAGCGCTACCGGCGGAACAGAGAACGGCACCTTCACCCTGACTCTGGATGACAACAAGAGTCTGCAGCCTCGCCAGGCTACCATCGTGGTGAACTATGGCAAGGAGGGCAAGGAAATCATCACCGTGAACCAGGTGGCTGCAGATGCCACAACCTTCGGCAAGGTGCAGAAGAGCGGCATCACCCGATATGAGGCTACCGTGGCCAGCAGTTTCTCGGCGATGTTCGAGGTGCAGGAATACGGCGTGGTTTACTCTTATGTAAACAAGGAGCCTGTAATCAGCGAAGACGACCGCAACACCCTGAGCGTCAAGGTGGGAACGGCACCGACAAGCCAGGGCAGCATCGCTACCAAGTTGAGCAACCTGAAGTCGGCTACCACCTATTATCTCCGCTTCTATACCCGCGGTCCGCTCGGCATCGAATACAGTCCAGTGACCACCTTCAAGACCGAGGGTCAGACACCAAGCGAAGGCGACCATGAGACTCCAGAGATATAAATCATCTAACGAAAGAAACAGAAATATGAAAAATAGATATGTATTATTCATGATAGCCTGTCTGCTGGGCATCCAGCTCTGCAGCTTCCAGTTTTCGGGAAGTCAGCTTCATGCTGCCAACATGCCGGGCAAGCCAACAGGCAACGAGCGCATCTTCCTTCACCACAAGGAAACCGTGAGCCTCTTTGCCGCCGACAAACTGAAAGAGGCGGTGGAGGCAAGTGTAGATGGCGACACCCTCTTCCTCACCAACGGCAACTACGGTTTCCAGGCGATGAGCAACGGCAAGGAAATCTACTACGGTGCCAAACCGATTACCATCAGCAAGAGCGTCTGCATCGTGGGCGAAGGAGAAGATACCTACATCGGTGCCCTCGCCATCGACATCACGGATGCCAGGAAGGAATGCCATCTCTACGGCATCAAGTCGAACCTTGCCATCGGACAAAGTCTCGCCAAACTGGATATCCAGAAGAGCTATGTGCTGCTCAGCATCAATGCCAGCATCGACGATACACAGCTGAAATCCAGCAAGCTGAACCTGAGTATCAACGGATGGAGCACAGAACTGAAGGCTTTCCGTGCAGAAAACTGTCTCATCAACAGCTGCAACTTCGGCATCGTTGATTCCGACAACCTGCACATCAGACTGAACCACTGCAACATCTACGAACTGGGAGGAAGCGGCGACGACGGCGACGAATACATGAACAGTTTCAAGGGCGACATCAGCAACTCCATCATCGACCACCTGAAGGCGGTGGAAGGAGAGACCCGCTATTTCGACCCAGCCGTAACCCTGACCAACGTGCTGATCCGCAAGACATCGGAAGCCTACAATCCTTTTAAGATCTGCAAGCAGACCGACAGTTTCGCCCTGCTCTCTAACGATGAGATTCTCGATACCACCGGCGCCTGCCGCTGGACCACCGAGACGCTGACCTCGAAGGGATGCATCGGAAACGACAACACGGTGATGGGCGCCCTGGGAGGAACCACTCCTTACTCGCTCACCCTCGAAGCACCCCAGCTTCAGAATCCGGTGCTCGATATCAACAGTTCCAATCATAAACTCATGTTTAATCTCGACATAAAATGATGAACAGACTCTATAAATTCCTCTGCATCTGTGGCATGATGCTGACAGCTACAGTAAGCCATGCAGCCACAACAGCCGACGAGGGCAGAATCTTCCTGCAGCACCAGGGCGTCATCGCCCGCTCCTTTGCACCGGGCGAGATGGCAAAGGCCATCGAACAGGCTGCCGAAGGCGATACCCTGCTGTTGGCCAACGGCAACTATGCCAGCAAGTTTACCATCAGCAAAAGCATCTCCATCATCGGTGCCGATGCTTCCTACATCAACTGCCAGAACAGCAGCGACTGCATCGAAATCAAATCTCCGGGCAAGGATTCGCTAAAAGTGAACCTGGAGAACCTCAATGCCACCTCCAGCAACGGACTGCGCATCGAGTTCTACAACGAGATGGAAGACGGCACCTACTATACCCTCGCCCATCCCGTGAAACTCACCCTGCAGAAGAGCCGCATCCTGGAATTCAGAACCAGCCATGCCGACATCGCTGCGGTAAACATAGAATGCCGCCGATGCCTGATATCCTACATGACTTCCCTGCGCACACCAGCCAAGGCATCCTTCTATAACAGTGAGCTTATCAACCTGGGCGACTGCGACAACATCCGCGCCAACCACTGCTACATCAAGAACCTCTGCGGAGCCGACAACTCGCTGATTACCAATTCCATCATCGGAAGCATCAGCAACACCGACTTCAACGGCAACCCGGGCAACGGAACCAGCGTGGTAACCAATTCGCTCTACAACGCCACCGACCAGGTATATGCCCTACAGGACTGCATCCTCATCAAAGAGTCACTTTTGGGAACTACGATTCCGTTTACCTGCAAGTTCACCAGGGAGCAGCTGGCAGCCAGCAGTTATCTGGGCACCGACGGCACCGTGGTGGGCATCTTCGGCGGCAGCATTCCGAGCAACATCAGCGATGCAGCCACCCTGCTTGCCCCAACCAACCGTCCGCAGATAACCAATGCATCGGTAAACTGGGACGACACCAAGACCAAAGTAAAAGTGAACGCAAAAGTAACCGCAAAATAAAAGATTATGTGGAAGACATTATTTACAACAGCACTCCTCGGATGCATGACGCAAGCTGCCATCGCCGACAACCAACAGGGCAACTATACCTACTGGATTGACAACGACATCCAGAACGCCAAGACTGCCCAGTCGGCTACAGGCAATCTCTCTAACGAGATTGACATCGCCGGCTATGCACCGGGACTCCATACACTCAACATCCGCATGAAGGCGAAGGACTGCAGCTACAAATACTACAGCTACAAGTTCTACATCGCCCCATCGGAAAAGCCAGACACAACTCCGGAGGCAGAGGCAAGCCTCATCGGATATAAATACGGATTCAACGAGTCGGTGACAAACGTGAAGCTCGACAACCTGAAGGAAATCACCTTCACCAACACCCTCTTCGACATCCCTGCCCCTACCGAGTTTGCCAAGGTGGAAGACGGAAAGTTCTCCATCGACAAAGCGAGCAGCACCGTGAAGATGAGCCGGGAAAGCGAGCTCAACTTCAGCATGCAGTTTCAGGGAAGCAACCGCCAGTGGAGCAACATCCTGCACAAGGATACCGTGATTGCCGACAACATCAACAGGCAGGCGGTGGAGCTGAAGCCATACAGCAGCATCAGTCTCGACAAGATAGGCAGGGGCGACTTCCATGCCGTGAAGTTCACCATCGACAAGGCGAACACCTACTATCTGGTTTCTTCCAAGGCGAGCAGGATAGCCCTCTACAACGAGGACGGAGCCGAGATGCAGCGCTTCAGCGAAACAGATACCCAGCAGGGCAAGGCCACCTATTTCAATACGGGCACCTACTACGCCGTGGTTTACAACCTGGACAGCAACACCAGTCTGCGCCTTTCTGACAAGCAGAATGCAATGCCTACGCCGGTCATCAACTACAAGGACGAGATGCTGAGCATCTCCTGCACCGATGCCGATGCCAAGGTATACTATACCCTCGACGGAACAGAGCCTAATGCCCAGAGCAAGCTCTACAAGGAGGCATTCAAGCTCGACCACAACGCCACCGTCAAGGCGATAGCCATCGGCAAGGACTGTGCCGACTCCTATATCGCCACCTATCAGATAGACAGCTATGCCGTGGCAGCGCCAACCATCAGCTACAGCAATCTGCACATCAGCATCACCACCCCTACCGCCGATGCCAAGATTTACTATACACTGGACGGAACAGAGCCTACCAGCAAGAGCAATCTCTACACCGGTCCGGTGGAGCTGATGAAGAACTGCACCGTGAAGGCGATAGCCCTGCGCAACGATTACCACGACTCGCCGGTTACCACTTATCAACTGAATGTGGATAACCTGATCTGTGCCGTGCCAACCTTCAAGCGCACCGGCAACAAGCTGGAGCTTTCTACCGCCACAGCGGGTGCCAGCATCTACTACACCACAGACGGAACGGAGCCTACCACCCAGAGCCAGAAGTATGACAAGGCGATTGATATCCAGCACAATGGAACCATCAAGGCACTTACGGCGATGGACGGACACATCACTTCTGCCACGGCTACCTTCGTAATCAGCGACATGCAGGCAGCGGCTCCGGTGATGAGCATCGTTGATGATAAACTGGTGATTTCGTGCAGCACCCCAGGTGCGGTTATCCACTATGAGATTGGCGAGGACAAGGAACCTTCGGAGACTTCTCCTATCTATACCGAACCTATCGAGGTGACGGAGAACATGACTGTGAAGGCTATCGCCTTTGCCAAGGACTTCAACACTTCGGATGTAGCCATCTTCAGTCCATACGTCTGCAAGGTTCCTACCTTCAACGTAGCGAACAACCTGCTGACCATCGCTTCGGAAACAGAGGGGGCGGAGATTTACTACACCAGCGACGGCACGACACCTACCGTGAATAGCCAGAAATATACGGGTCCTATCAGCCTCAACCGCAACGCCACCTACAAGGCGATTGCCGTGAAGGACGGACTGCTGGTTTCCGTGGTTAACAGTTATACGGTGGATTACTTCAAGGCATCCGAGCCTACCTGCACCTTCGCCGATGGCAAGCTTACCATCAGCAGCAACATGGCGGGAGCCGTGATTCATTATGAGATAGGCGGTTCTACCCCAACCAGCAGCTCTACCATCTATACCGATGCGTTGACGCTGACCGACAACCGCCCTGTGAAGGCGATGGTAACGGCAGAGGGCTTCAACAGTTCGGAGGTGATGACCTATGTGCCTGACTATTTCGCCTGCGAGCCTGTAAAGGAGGCTTCCTATAACGGAAGAATCGTGAAACTTGATGTGCCTACCGAGGATGCAGCCATCTACTACACCACCGACGGCACCGAACCAAGCGACGCTTCCTTGCGCTACGACGCAGAGACTGGCATCCAGATAGATACCCTCTGCACCGTGAAGGCTATCGCCATGAAGCAGTGGCTCAACCCATCGAAGGTGACATCCTATACTCCTGCCTATTGCTACAACGGCAAGACGGCAAGTCTCACCGAGGCGGGCAATCTGGCGAAGGCGATGGAATGGTGCAACGGCGAACCTGCGAACAACACGCTCCAGGTAGTGGGCAGCCTCAACGCCGAGGACATCGCCCTGATTGCTTCCTTCGAGAAGCTGCAGCATCTGGATCTGGCGAAGGCGAACATCAAGGGCAGCACCGAAGGCGGAAAGGCCGTAGGCGATAACACCCTGGCAGACCAGGCATTCGCGAACATGAATCTGAAGACCGTCAGTCTGCCTGCATCGCTCACCGCTTGCGGCAAGCAGCTGTTCAGCAACAACAGGAAGTTGGCTGCAGTAACCTGGAATGCTAACATCAACATCGCCGCCGAGGTATTGGATGGCATCAACAATCCAAACCTCCTCTTGTATGTAAATGCCAAGAGTTATGCACCTGCCACCCTGAAGAACGTGGTAGCTGCGGGCGTAGCCGAGTCGATTACGCTGAGCGACATCGCCGATGGAGAAGCATCCGACGGTGCCTTCTTCTGTCCTTCAGCCTTTGTGGCAAAGAAGATTACGTATACCCGTAACTTCCAGCAGGCCACGGTGATAGGAACCAGCGAGGGCAACGAGACGATTTCCCTGCCATTCGATGTGCAGGAGATGACGCACGAGACCAATGGCAAGATAGCGCCATTTGCCAAGGGCTTGCCAACGGGCGAGGCGAAGCCATTCTGGCTCTACGATTTGAGTCAGGGTGCAGCTACCTTTACCCGTGCTGCCGATATCCAGGCATACAAGCCATACATTATCTGTATGCCTAACTCGGAGTATTATTCTGATGAATATATCCTGGCTGGCAAGGTTACCTTCTCTGCCGAGAACGCTAATATTGCGGTGACCCGCAATGAGGTGGAGAGCAATGGTCAGAAGGATTTCGTCAGCAACTTCGAGCAGTTGTCGCAGCAGGATGGTGTGTATGCATTGAATGTTGGGGAGGCGTACCAGGATTACAAGCCGGGCAGTGTCTTCGTAAGTGATGCCTTTGCGGTGCATCCGTTCCAGGCGTATATCCAGAATGTAACCACCACGGCATCCCGTTGTCTGGCCGTCTTCGACGAGACAACCACAGCCATCGAGTCGATTCCGATGAAGCAGGTAGCGGGCCTGGAAGCATGGTCAGTAGGCAAGACGCTCTATATCCACAGCGACATCACGAGATGGGTGAACATCTTCTCAACGAAGGGCATGCTCATCAAGACCGTGAAGATTGCAGCCGGAGAAACAGAAAGCATAGAGTCTCTGCCTTCCGGAGTGTATATTGTAAACCAGAAGAAGATAGCTATCAAATGATAGTCCATCCCGATTATCTGGGATTTAAGCGAAGAAATAAGAGGGTGTGGTTTGTGCCACACCCTCTTTTTTTAAATTAATACCTGCCACTCTCCGTGTTTTCTTCCGCCAATACGTTTCAGCAAGCCTTTCTTCTGTAATTTTGCTATAATGAATTTTACTCCACCAAACGAAATTCCATCTATGGAATCTGCAATTTCCTCTCTGGTTGTTTGCGGATGAGCCATTATGTATCTTAGAACTTCTGCCTGTATAGGCTCTAATGCCTTAAGGATAGTATTGCTATCCTTTAAACTGTCCTTTGGGATAGTGATATCTGCCTTTGGGATAGTATTACTATCCTTTAAGCTATCCTTTTGGGTAGTGATATCTATCTTTGGGAAAGTATTATTGTCCTTTGGGATAGTTCTCGGTATCATTACCTTAAACTCTTTTCCGTTTACGTCGTTTTCCAACCGAATATCGGGATATTCTGCAAGAATACGGACGATTCCCGAACCTATACCTTTATAATATAAGGCATTGGTGGCAAAGGTGGCCATATATGGATTACGCTGGTAGGTTTTACCATTGCGTATATCCTCTTCTGTTAGTCCTCCAGCCAAAGCTCCAGGACTGATTACCTCCACCCTATTGTCAAAAATAAAGATACGAATTGGGACAGTACGAAGTAAATCTCTGTGAACCAGCGAGTTCTGAACCACTTCTTCCAAAATTTCTTCAGAGATTTCAAGTTTACCTAATGTATTGAACGATGAACCTACTTCCTGCACATTGTGAAGATTGGCTTTGAGAAAAGCCATACTTTTATCGTAAAGCTGCGGCATATTACCCAATATTTCCTTAGAGTCACGGTATTGTGTGCCTGCGAGGTCATTACCGAAGAACGATACGGCTTTTACCATACAAGTTGGACAATTGTACTCTGGGTGTTTGCCGAAGAACAGATATCCGGCAAGTGTCGGTATGCCATGATGGTTAAGAATATGTATATTCTTCAACACCTGTTCAGCTTTACCTCCAAATCCATCTAATGTTGTGGCATAAACCTTCTGAAGGTATTCGTCAATAGCATAGCGGTCAAGATCATTAAACGTTGTGCCGTTTACACCTGCAGCATCAGGCTGATAGCTACCAGAGTCTTGAAATAGGGCAAGAATTTCTGAGTTCTCTGTAATGCGGCGTTTATCGGCTCCTTGCTTCACCCAAATTTCTCCGTTGAGATTCTTGTAAGGCTTGTTTTTGCCTTCCTCGACAGAACATATCAGGAAATGCTTTTCTTCTACGCGCACAACCTCCGTTTCAATGTAGATGGTTGGGCGCACTTGCTCATTAGCAGCATTGCCAAGTTCACGACTGATTACTTGAATCTCATCGTATGACAAACCTACAAGCTTGCCGCATTTGTCTTCCACACCAAAGAGGATTACTCCACCTTTGGTATTGGCAAAGGCAATCATCTCCTTTGCAATTTCCTTTTGTGAAGTAAATGATTCCTTAAACTGTACTTTCGTGGTCTCTCCACAAAGACACAGGTCTTTAAAAACATCTTCTGTCATAATACAATTCTTTAATGCTGTTCCACTTAGAAATGTCTGCCGGATCTTTGTGAAGTTGTCCAGCAAGTTATGTGATTGTACGTTTATCTCTGCCAGTACATATCTTCCTAATGGATGCAAAGATACAAAAAAGATTCAACATATCATTCGTTTTTAATGAAAAAGTGCTAATTTGTTCTATTTCAACAAAAGCAGGGTTCTTTATATCTTCAAAACAAGACGTTTAAGAAGCAAGTTACAAGAAACCACTAAGTTTTTTTGATGGAAAATGAAATTGAACCAAATTGAACCAATCCACTTTCGTTTTTTTTTCGTAACTTTGCCGGCGAAAAGGTGATATTAGGCGAAAAGCCTATGAACTGGCGAATGATAATAAAAATAACTTAATAAAACGAACGGCTTATGACATAAGAATACTTCGACATCATCGAGCACATCCTTTCTTGCTCCTGTTCGCCCCCTACGGGGACGCTTGGAGGAGTGTGACTGCTATCCGCAGGTTCCATTCCCTTCGGTCATTCCACCAGCGGTTATTCACATTCGCCCCCTTTGGGGACGGGAAATGGCACTGGAGAAATTCTATTAAGAATAAAAAACAAAATTAATTAAACAAAGAAATATGAAACGATTTTTTACATTAAAACTGATGCTTTTCTGCTTCATATTGCATGGCTTCGCATTCGATTATACGGATGAGAATGGCTTGACATGGACATGCACTATAAACGAAGATGACAATAATACCATCGCTATAAGTGGTAGTAACAACAATGAAGACATCAAAGAAATCAGTGTGCCAGAATGTATCGAATATGAAGGAAAAACTTATACAACAACTATTATCAACAAGCTGTATAGTAAAGCAATTTCTGTAATACTGCCTAAAAGCATAAAAACCATTGCCAATGGTGCTTTTTATGGTTGCTGGAATCTAGTAAATATTAATCTTTCCAACGTTAAAACCATTGAAGACGAAGCTTTCTTTGATTGTAAATCCCTAAAGTGTCTAAATTTAGCTAATGTTGAAACAATTGGAGGAGGAGCTTTTGGCCAATGCTACATAACTGGCAAGGTGGAATTATCTGATAAACTGAGCCAAATAGAGAACTTTTATACAAATGCTGATACAGTTATTATTCATGCAATAAATGTTCCAGTTTTAACAAGTAGTTTTAGTCCACAAACAGTCATTTTAGTACCCTCAATAGCTCTTAATAATTATAAGAAAGCAGATGTTTGGAACAATTCTACACAAATATTTGCTATTGGAGCAAAAACTGTCTATGATGTTAAAACAACGGCTCTTTCTGATGCACCAGGTTTATTACAGGTATTAGATAGAGATAGTTTAAGCAATATTGTTACCCTAAAAGTCAGCGGTACTATCAATGGATATGATATTATGTTGTTCCGTAACAAGATGGATAATCTGCATCATCTTGATTTATCGGATGCTGATATTGTGGCTAACCCATACGAGTATTATGAAGGCTATGCTACAGAAAATGATGTGTTGGGAGAATATTCCTTTAGTAGGATAAACTATCTTACATCAATTATTCTTCCTAAAAATTTAAAGGAAATACGATCATTTGCCTTTGAGTATTGCATGAACCTTAATAAGGTTACATTCCCAAACAATCAGGCATTTAAACTTGTGGGACAGAATATTTTTTGTGGATGTGATTTATTGAAAGAAATAACCCTTCCAGATGGTTTAGAATATATACCAAGGGGTTGTTTTCAAGGTTGCGGACTGAAACATGTTGATTTTCCTCCTTCCTTAAAAAGAATTGAGGCTGTTGCTTTTTATGGTTGCGATCTCGATAGTTTAAATCTACCAGGAGTAACCTATATTGAAGGCGATGCATTTAAGTCAAATAGAAATTTGAAAGAACTCCGAGTACCTAGTACCCTGGAGAAAATTGAAGGCGGAGCCTTCTCTGATTGCAATCTCGAGAAGGTTTACGCTTACACCGTACTCCCTATCTCTATCAGTCAAGGCACCTTCGACAACTTCTCTAACATCTCCCTCTACGTCCCAACCCAGAGCGTGGATAACTATTATCTCAACACGCAGTGGAGCCAGTTTAAGGAGATACATGAGTTTAATGAACCTTATAAATACTTCTATCTCGATAAGGAGTTTACACTCGAAGACAAGCGATTCGACGGAACACCGGATATCGATATCAAGGAAGACGGAGGATTGAAGGTGGATGGAAAAGATAACCAGGAGGCTGGCGACGTTACCATCAAGGGCGACGGAGATAAAGGAAACTCAGGTACCCTCATCACCGACGGAAACCTCAACGCCAAGAAGATGAGATTCGATATCTCTGTTTCTGATAACAAATGGTACTTCTTCAGCTTCCCATTCGATATCAAACTCTCTGATACCAAGGCTCCGGGAGAATATAAATGGAAGATGTACGATGGTTCTATCCGTGCCGACCAAGGCAGCGGCGGATGGGTTAATCTACCAGATAACGAGGAATGGCTCAAGCAGGGCAAGGGATATATCTTCCAGACCAATAAGGCTGGTACTCTCACCCTCAAGGTAACCAAGGAGAAGTTCGGACAGCTCGATGCCAACAACATCATGAAGGAACTCGATGTGTTCCCTTCAGGCAACAACTTCGATGCTAGCTGGAACTTCATCGGTAACCCTCAGACCAGCTACTACAACGTGAACGACCTCGGCTACGAGGCTCCTATCACCGTTTGGAACGGAAACTCTTACGAGGCTGTACGCCCTGGCGACGATGACTACACCCTGCATCCATTCCAGGCATTCTTCGTGCAGAAGCCTACCGCTTCAAGCACCATCGAGTTCAAGGCTGAAGACCGACTCACCAAGACCGGTAGCGAAATCAGAGCGCAGGAAACCAAGGCTAGAAGACTGGCTCGCGGATTCGTTCCTAGCCGTATGATCATCAACCTGAACGTAAGCGACGGTTCACTCAGCGACAAGACCCGTGTGGTATTCAACGACAAGAAGAGCCGCAACTACGAAATGGATTGCGATGCAGCCAAGTTCATGACTCTGACCCAAGCTCCTCAGCTCTACAGCGTGGAAGGCAAGGGCACCAAGTTTGCCATCAACGAGCGTCCTATGGGTAGCGTTCAGCTCGGCTTCACCGCCAAGAAGTCTGGCACCTTCACCATCTCGGCAGTGCGCATGGACCAGCCTATGTTGCTGAAGGATAACGTGACAGGTATAACCATCGACCTCACCAACGGCGACTATGAGTTTACCAGCGAGGCTGGTACCTTCAACAAGCGATTCCTGCTGACACCAAACAGCAGCGTAACCAGCATCGCCGACGTAGTGAAGAAGACTGGCGTGAACATTCTGCCTACCGAAGAGGGCATCCAGATTAATGGCTGCAACGGCAAGAACGTAGATGTTTATAACCTCAACGGCGCTCAGGTAGCTTCAAGCAACAGCGACGGAATGATCCGCCTTTCAGCCGGCGTCTACATCGTCAAGGTGAACGGCATGAGCACCAAGGTGATGGTGAAGTAAAGCCTCAGCAGGTTATATATATAATAAGGTATAGTCAGAAAATCGAATGATCATGAATAGACTATTAAGATATCATATCCTGGCATGGCTGCTGCTCCTCGTGGGCAGTGGTCAGCTTGGGGCAACCACCCCCGACTTCGACCCTCCTGCTCCACCCGAACCCTATCTGAGATATAAGGTGAACGTGGAAGCGGAGTATGGTTATACTTCGGGAAGCGGCGAATACTTCGAGGACGAGGAGGTACAGATAAGAACCTCTTCATCCAACAGCAACTACTACTTCAAGTACTGGCTGAAGGATGGCAAGGAATATACCACCGACCAGGAGTTCACCTACAAGATGGAGGCAAAGAACGTGAAGTTTGTGGCTGTGTTCGGCTATGACCCTCTTCCGCCCGATGAGCCAGTCACCTCGAACCCCTACCGCCTCTACCTGAACACCAACAAGGAAGGCAGTTGCTCGTTCAACAGAACCAGCGGCGAGAAGACAGAGGCAGGACAGGAGGTATGGCTGCAAGCCTATGCCAGCCAGGGGTTCCGCTTTGAAGGTTGGTACGAAGGCGACAGTCTGGTAAGCGAAGAGGCAGGTTTCAACTTCCTGATGCCGGAAGCCCACACCACGCTTACCGCCCACTTCGTCTACGACCCAGATGCTCCGGGCGAGCCACAGAACCCGGGACAGGATGATGTGGAGAACGGCATCATCGCCCCGACGGCAGATGACAGAAAGCAACCAGCCGACCGCCGAATCTACGATTTGAGCGGCAGGGAAGTGAAACAGATGGTGAAGGGAAAGATATACATCCGGAACCACAGGAAAATTTTCCCTTAAGGCTAAATATATTTACCCTTAAGGCTAATTATTTTTAGCCTTAAGGGAAAATAAAAAACAAGTGATAATAGAATAAAAATTGGTATAATTATGAGAAAGATTATGATTATGATGGTGGCAGCCCTGGCACTGACCTTGAACTGCACCACAGCACAAGCACAGAATTCCATCTTGGAGAAACAGCTCAAGAAAGAGTACAAGGTGAAGATGAAGCAATTCAAGAAAGAGAAATGGCAGATCTATGCCTCTTCACGTTCCCTGGAAGTTGCGCTGCTCTCCCATTACGACAAACTCGCCAAGGGCGGAGACAATGCCTTCGAAATCGTAGGCATCGCCTCTAAGTTCAAATCAAAGAATATCGGTCATCAGACTGCCATCAACAATGCCTGCAACACATACGCACGCCAGGCAGGCAGCAACATACAGGCAAGAATCGTGAGCGACATCGCCGCCAGCGACAGTCTGGAGAAAGACAACTTCTATGCAGCCTACCAGACCCTGGTGGAAAAGGAAATCAAGGGTGAGATGCAGGAGAGCTTCAGCATGATTCACGACCTGGGCGACGGCACCTACGAGATGCAGAGCTTCTTCATCGTAAACCAGGATGCGGCTACCAAGGCACGCCTGGCTGCCCTGGAGAATGCGGCTAAGGAATCGGCTGCCGCACAGAAATACGCAAGTCTCGTCAGCAAATTCGTAAAGGAAGGATTCAAGCCAGAGTAACCTATGCACAGACTACAGAAAATGCTCCTTGCCTTCGCACTGATTACCTGCCTCCCTATCCCCTGCTGCGCACAGAGTGCCAGCGGGAAAAAGGCGGCACAGAAAGCAGAACTGAAGGCAGAGCAGAAGGCGGAAGAACTGAAAAACGATGCGAGCTACATCTGCGGAGAAGGATGGGGTGACACCTATTCCTCTGCCGACCAGGCTGCACTCAACGACCTGATCAGCAAGATTTCGCTCCATGTTTCCAACTCCTTCCAGATTAACGAAGAAGAACTGAACACCAACAGCGGATTCGATTCGAAGACGGCGGTGACATCGGTGATGAACAGCTATGCTCAGGCTACCCTCACCAACACCAACAACCTCGTAATCAGCAATGCGCCACAGACCCATGTGCTGAGATACATCAAGAGCAGCGAGGTGGTCAAAATCTTCAACGAACGCAAGGAAAAGGTGTTCGACTACGTAAGGTCGGCAATGAGAGCCGAAGAAAAGGCGAAGATCGACGATGCCCTGCGCAACTACTACTGGGCTTTCGCCATGGTGAGAAGCCTGCAGTATCCCAACAGCGTGAAGATGACCATCGACGGCGTGCAGCGCCTGCTCGTAACCTGGATTCCACAACAGATAGAAGAGATCATGAGTAATCTATCTACCAAAATAGCCAGCAAAGACGGCAACGACATCAATCTCTTCATCAAATACAAGGGCGAACCGGTGACCAGCATCGACTACACTTACTTCGACGGCCAGACCTGGAGCAACCTCTACAGTGCCAAAGACGGCATGGGAATCGTGGAACTGCGCCCGGGCGTTGACGTGAACAGTCTGCAGCTGAAGTATGAGTATGAATACGCCGACCAGTGCCAGATAGACAAGGAGCTGGAAAGCGTGATGCAGCTCTTCAAGGGCACACCGTTCAAGAACGCATCCGTATACATCAACGATCTCGACAAGAAATCGGCAGTATCCAGCGAAGCCAGGAAAGAGTTCGAGAATTCGGTGAAGACGGAATCGACTGCCAACCTGGAAACGCTGACCAAGGTGAACGACGAGAAACAACTCGCCGAAATCATGAACCGCGTAGTGAACGCCATCAAGACCCGGCAATATGACAGCGTAAACGACTGCTTCTCTGCCGACGGATTGGAGATGTACAAGAAGCTGCTCAACTACGGACAGGCACGACTGCTGGGCAACCCGCAGTTCTCGTTCTACACGATGGGCAAGCGCGTGGTGTGCCGCAGCATACCTATGGCATTCTCCTTCAGGAACAACAAGCGCAAGTTCGTGGAAGACGTAACCTTCACCTTCGGCGAGGACAAGAAGATAGAATGCGTGGCATTCGGACTGGGCAGTCAGGCGAAGACCGACATCTTCAACAAGGGCGTGGGTGCCTGGAGTGACTATGCCAAGATGGTGATAGCCACCTTCCTGGAGAACTACAAGACTGCCTTCGCCCTGAAGCGACTCGACTATCTGGAGAGCGTATTCGACGACAATGCCACCATCATCACGGGTCATGTGATCAAAAGAAATCCAAGACTCAGCATGGAGGATCAGGCATCAACCTTCGGCGACAACAAGCCGCTGATAAAATATACCCGTCAGACCAAGAGCGAGTATCTGAGAAAGCTGAAGATGTGCTTCCAGAGCAACCAGTTTATCAATATCCGCTTTGCCGACAACGACGTGGTGAAGATGGGCGCCGGAGGCGAGACCTACGGCATCCAGATTAAACAGGATTACTATTCAACGAACTATGGCGATCATGGCTACCTGTTCCTGATGGTGGATTTCAACGACCCTGAAAATCCATCCATCAAGGTAAGAACCTGGCAGCCAGACCGCAACCCAAACATCAATTCGAACCTTCCACGTTCGAACAGAGATTGGGGCATTATCGGGCCAGGTAACTTCTAAGAACTATACTGTCAGGCTCTCTATCCCAAAAAAATAATGGGGTGGAGAGCTTTTTTTTAAAGAAAAGTTTGACTATAAAGAAAAAAATAGTATCTTTGCACCACAGATATCTATCTTTATAATGTACAACATAAAAAAGAGCTTATGAAAAGAATATATCCTACACTCAGCATGATACTGTTGCTTGGCTTGCAAGCAACACCAACCTTTGCGCAGAATGATGACTTCGTGAAGCAGTTCCAGCAGGCAAGACAAGGCATGATGGACGACTACAACAAGTTCCGCAACACCATACTTACCGACTACGATAAGTACATGCAAGGCGTGTGGAAAGAGTATAAGAAATTTAAGGGAGATATACGATCACAGGTTCCTAAGCCAAAGACTCCACCTACCTATACGGAGCCTAAGCAGCCAGAAAAGCCGGTGACCGTGAAGCCTAAGATGCCGGTGAGTCCGATTGCACCTAAGGTGCGCCCTACCATCGACCCTGTGAACAAGCCGAAGCTGCCGGAGGTGAAGCCGGATATTCCAGATATCGACTACACCGGTTCGGGCATCGATATCCCTGAAGGTGGATTGGGCGACATCAACAAGAAGCCAGACCTTACCAAGGTGCCTGCGCTGCCTACCGACCCACTGGCAAAGGTGCCTACCAGCAAGAAGAATCCGAAGGCACCTACCATCCGTCCAGGCGTTGACCCTGTGAACAAGCCTAAGTTGCCGGAAGTAAAGCCGGATATTCCTGACATCGAATACACCGGTTCGGGCATCGAACTCCCGCTGATGCCAGCCGTATCTGCCATCCCTGTGATGCCGGCACTGCCGCATATCGGACATGTGAAGGTGCCAGTGAGCAAGCAGACCATCGACGTGGATTACTACGGAGAGAACATCCAGTTCCAGAAGGCCATATTGCTGGCTAAGAAGGACATCGCCTCTACCAACGACGTGGTGGCTTACTGGAAAAGCCTGAAGAAATCAGACCTCAAGGAGGTGACCCAGGCTTTCGCCACGGAATCGCGCAAGATGGGACTCAGCGACTGGGCTTCTGCCATGCTCGTAGAGAAATATATCAATGCCGTGATGCCGAACGCCAGCCAGAACGAGAAGGTGGTGGCTGCACAGTATGTTCTGGTGAACTGCGGCTACAACATCCGTCTGGGTATGAACGACCATCAGGTGGCAATGCTCGTGCCTTACGCCGAGCACGTGTTTGAGAAATCATACATCAACATCGACGGCAAGAAGTACTATATCTATCCGAACATCGACGACAGCGGCGCTTTCCGCACCTGCGACCTGCCTAAGGATGCAGAACTGGGTAAGGACATGGAGCTGAGATTCACCGGCAAGACCGTGATAGGAAGCGGCACCAAGCCATTCAGCTACGAGGCGGCGGGCATCACCCTGAAGGGCGAAGTGCCTACAGGCATCATGCCGATGCTCGATGAATATCCGGTGATAGATATTCCTACCGTGGCTTCCAGCGTGGTAGACAAGAAGTTCCGCAACGAAGTGGTGGAGCAGATCCGCACCCAGGTGGCAGGATTGGACGAACAGGATGCTGCCAACCGAATCCTGAGATTCATACAGAAGGGTTTCCCATACGCCACAGATGATGAGCAGTTTAAGCGCGAAAAGTACTTCTATTTCGAGGAGACGCTCTATTATCCGCTGTGCGACTGCGAGGACCGTGCCATCTTCTACGCCTATCTGGTGCACGAGATTCTGGGCCTTGATGTACATCTCATCCAGTTCCCTGGTCATGAATGTACTGCCGTGGCTTTCAACCAGCCAGTGGCAAACGGCACCTCTTACGAATACAAGGGCAAGACCTACTACATCTGCGACCCAACCTATATTGGTGCAAGAATAGGCAGATGCATGCCAAGTTACGCAAAGGAGTCACCACAGATTGAAGTGTGGTACTAAAAAGAAATGATATAAAAGCCAAAAGGCGCTCACCTGGGTGGGCGCCTTTTGGCTTTTATATTTTCCGTCTTATCTTATTCATATTCCTCAATATGCCGGAATCTGCCCCAAGGGGAATCGCGATAAACAGCGAGGCTGCCCTTGGGAACCAGCAGCTTTACCTTTTCAAAGCAAGGAGCCTCGAATACATCCGTGATTTTGGTTTTCCAGATGGCATTGCCTATGATAGGCGGCTGGGCACTGCGGAAACAGATGCTCTGAATATGAGGACTGCCGGTAATCATGCCACGCATCACATGAAGCCGGGTATCGGGGAATACCAGCCACTTCAACACCTGATGATGGGCAAAGGCATTCTTCTCTATCTCATCCACCTTATAGGTCATGCCCTGATAAGTCACCGTCTTGGGAACCTCGATGCAGGAATCCTTCTGGTTGATAGCCTTCACCGAAACAACACCGCCGCCCCAGGAAGTACACAGAAAGTTGCCCACCTTAAACTGGGATACCACATCATAGATGGTATCGGGCTGGTTCACCTTATTATATATAGCACCTCCGGCGATGCCCACCAGCAGCAACCCCAGAACTATCCAGAGCGCCATCAGGGAGCGGTGGAGAAACAGAATGTGATTGCGCAAGGCAGCTACATTAGGATAGCGAGCTTCGAGGGGACAGAGACAGCGCCCGATGGAAAGTCTGCAGGACAAGCCGAGCTGCAACTTATCCAGGATGATGCCCAGACTGTAGATGTCGTTGCGCACATCGGTGGGTCCACCCCGCTGCTGTTCGGGCGAGATATATCCCTCGGTGCCCGCAGGCGACTTCAATATGGCATAGTAATCGGCATCCGACAATCCGAAGTCAATCACCTTCACCACGCATCCGCTGCGCGTAACCATGATGTTCGAGAGTTTCAGGTCGCGATGCACCACCTGCTGGCTATGCACATACTCCATCACTTCGAGCAGTTGGTGAGCCACCTGCCTGCGCTGCGACCGGGCATGCGGCGTGCTGAGCCATTCATCCAGGGTAACACCGTCAATCCATTCCTGCACCAGGCATTCACCGTAGCCATCCACCTCTTCGATGCCCTCCACGTAAACCACGCCCGGATGCTGAATCTTGGAAAGGATATCATACTCCTTATGCAACAGACTTCGGAACACTTCGTTATGGCGTACATCGGGAGCCAGCGCCTTCAACACCCACCATTTGCCATCACGCTTGGCACGAATGAGGACATTAAAGCCACCAACCGAGATTTCCTCCATTTCCGAAAAATCGGAGGAAGTCTGACCAGAAAGAGGGAAATAGAATCCCGAAATTTGTTCCATACTGCAAAGATACTACATTTTTATACAAATACGACAAAGAAATTAAATATTTTCGTCATATTTCGGCAAAACATGCATGATAACTCATTTTTTTGTTGTAATTTTGCAGCGAAATTGCAATTTTACATAATTAATTAATGAAGATTCTAGTAACGGGTGCGTCGGGATTCATCGGCAGCTACATCGTGGAAGAAGCCTTAAGACAGGGCATGGAGACCTGGGCGGCAGTACGCCCCAGCAGTTCCAGGAAATATCTGCAAGACGACCGCATCCATTTCATCAATCTCAATCTTTCTTCAGAGGAAGAGTTGGAGAAGGAACTCGCCCCGCACGAGTTCGACTA
>CAKQCH010000014.1:0-36673 GCA_934216735.1 uncultured Prevotella sp. | reverse complement strand
TGTTGAACTTTCCTGTTCCGAGGAAGAGGCGGGAGTTGAACTCTCGTCCTGCAATTACTAATTTTTCCATTTTTTGTATTGTTATTTTTAAATATTTGCTTATTTTGATTCCTCCATCAGATGTTTGTATATCTGAATTCCCTCATCATTTCCATGATGTCATGGGTTTCTGATGCCGGATCCTTGGCGTTGAGAATGCAGCCGCTGAGGGCGATGCCGTTAACTCCCGTCTTCATGATTTCGGGGATATCCTCCTTGGTGATGCCACCTATGGCAACGATTGGGATATCGATATTTTCTGCCTTCATCTTCTGGATGATTTCTCGGTATCCTTCAAGACCGAGGATAGGAGAGAGCTTCTCCTTGGTGGTGGTGAAGCGGAACGGACCGCAACCGATGTAATCGGCACCAGCCTCATAGTGAGCCTTTATATCCTCGAAGGTATTTGCCGTACCACCGATGATGAAGTCGTCGCCCAGAATCTTGCGGGCTTCGGCAATCGGCATATCGTTCTTGCCCAGATGCACGCCGTCTACCTGCAATTCCTTCACCAGCTGCACTCTGTCATCTATGAGGAAGGTTGCGTTCTGCTCTTTGCACCATTCCTTGACCTTCAGGGCTATAGGGCGCACCTCTTCATCGGTTGCACCCTTCATGCGGAGCTGAATCCACTTGCATCCGCCAGCCAAGGCCTCACGGATGCCATCCAGATAACTCATCCTCTGATTCTGGTGAGAGATGAACTGGAGTTGAAATCTGTCTAATGATATTTCAGCCATAGAGCTTATCCTCCGCAGAATGCTTTCACGATTACGATGTCGGCACCCTCCTGGATAAGACGGTTTCCCCATTCATCACGTGGCACCATCTCGTTGCTGATGGCTACAGCGCAGCCTGTGGCTGGAAGGTCGAGCTCCTGTGCAAGTTCCTTTACGGTCTTTGCCTGAGTCTCTGTCTCTTTGTTGTTGATCATTACTTTCATAATTTTCCTATATTTACATTTATATACTCCAACTTTGTAAACACGGGTACATTTTCTGAAAGATTCTTCGCTTCTTGTCTGAAAGAAGCAGATGGGATTGTACTTAAAATCAGTTTTCCTGCGTCAGCATTACCTGCATCAGGTTCAATGGGTATAATCTCAGCCGAATCTATCAGCACCCCGTGATAATTGAATGCAAAAGTAAAGAGAAAATCTGAGATAGACGATAAATTGACAGAAATTTAATCTATATTAACTGAAAGTGATGAGTTTTTGAAGACGTTATGGCAGATGAAGGCATGAGGTTTGGAAAAGACACAAAAAAAGCGTGCAAGAAACTGGTTCCTGCACGCTTCCGGTATATCGTAACGTAATTACATTCATTTAAAGAAGATGCTTTAACTTGGTGCATCTTAACCACTTTTCTAACTCTTTTCGAGTAACTCTCTTCGAGGAGGGGGTTATGCGCAAGCGCAACCACGACCTTTACTGATAGCCTCGCCATATAATGTCATGGCGTTCATGTAGTTATCAATGAAAGCCTTCAAAGCCTTCTTGATAGTGTTCAACAAATTTTTCATAACTGTTATCCTTTCTCTTTAATCATGTTAATACTTGGGCTTCTGTTAGCCCTTTTTCATTTTTTCAACAACTTCAACAAGGTGATGGAGTAATTACTTACCCATCTCGATGTGGTTGTTTACATTGATTGCCTTTGCAATCATCACTGCTACTACTGCAAGTGCCATTACTGTTGTCATCATAATTTTTTCCTTTCTCTGTTTTTTGTGGAGCCGTCGTGTTTCGGACTCCTGTTTCACATATTATCCTGTAACAATCTCTCTTACCTGAAACCTTCCGTCCCGATTGCTCAGAACTTGTTGTTTCTTCTTTTCGAGTGCAAAGGTAATGCCTTTTTTTTGAATATCAGCAACAATGGCATGACAAAATGATGAAAAACGGCCTTTTTTTGACTCACGTCAAGAAGTGGCAGTTGGGGGCTTGATGCAGGTCAACTACTGTCAGTTCCTTTACTTTACGTACTTCAGAATCTCCTTGCTCTTCCTGCTTTTCCTGGCAGGCAGCGGCATGAATCCCTCAGTAAGTCCCGTCTTGTCGGTCATTGCCTGGAACACGGCGGCGGCATAATCTTCCAGTTTCAGCTTTCTGAGTTCCTCGTTGATGGCATCCTCGTCATAATTGTCTGCATATAATAAGGTATGCAGGTCGTCGAGATAGCTTTGCGGAATGTTCTGATGCGGCATGCGGCTCTGTATTTGCATAATTTGGGCAATAATGGGCTGCTCCGTCTGCTTGGCGATGGCTTCTGCCTTGCGCTGCTCGTAGTCGGAGAGGGTAGTGAGACTGGTGTCGTTCCAGTCGTGCATCATGCCGTCGAGGGTGGTGAGATGACTGTAGCCGAAGTATCGGGTCAGGATGACGCGGTTGTTCCAGCCCAGTTTCATCAGATAGTTTCTCTCCATCGGCGTGCTCGCCACAAGCAGGTTGGCATGCTTGTACATGCTCTTCTGGTACATCAGGGTCTGCATCATGCGCTTCAGATGCGGATTCTGGTGATTGCGCTCAGAGATGTCGCCCAGCGGGCAAACGATGTATGGGATACCCATCTTGCGCGATTTGCTGGCAAGTTGGGCACCCTTTCTTGTCCATGCTCCGAATATCAACACTATGTCGGCATCTGCCAGGTTCTGGCAGATGTCAAACTTCTGGTTCAATGCTTCGATGTAAGGTAGATACATCTGAAGCATTTTCTTCTCCTTGGAAATGAACAAATAGATTCTCATCGTTTTTTTCTCTTTAATAATGTTTTATAACTTATGACTTGTAAAGTCATTCTTGTCTGCTCGCCAGTATCTCATCTTGTTGGCGAGATTGCGCCAGATGATGCCATACTCCAGGAATGGCAACTTGAAGATGGCAATGTCGTCGTCGAAGTGCCTGATGGCCTTGTTGGCGATGATCATGCGGAGGACGAAGAGCAGCAGCAGGGCGAAACCTGCGATGCCGGTCAGAATCCAATTCTGCATGAAGATGGCGTATGCCAATACGGCTATCGATGCCAGCAGACTGAGATGAGGCATCAGATGGTCGAAGAACATCAGGGTGCGCATGCTGGCTGCACGCTCCAGACTCTTCAGGGACGCCTGGTGATAGAGGTGGGCATTGTGCCAAGCCTTGTTGGTAGGCTCATCGCGGGTGAGCCAGGCATCGCAGTCCAGTTCTACGGCGGTATCTCCGAATGCGGCATACTTGTTTACCAGGAAGTCGTATTCGCCACGCACATACTCCAGGTTGCCCTGGTAGCCCTGCTCGCGCATGAAGTCGCTCTTGCGGAACGCCACGTTTGGCATGTGACTGCGGTAGCCATAACTGTGCTGGGCACGGCGAAGCAGATAGAATGCCTTGCGGATGCTGTCGAAGCGGCGAACGCTCTTGGTCTCGTTGTCCAGACTTACGTATCCCAGAACCAGATGGTTAGGGTCCTGGCAGTTGCGTGCCATGGTGGCCAGCCACTTGTCGTTCTCCGGCTTGCAGGTAGGCTCGGTGAGGATAATCCACTCATACTTAGCCGCCTTTACGCCCAGGGTAATCTGCAGCTTCTTGCGGCTCATGTAGCGGGAACTCTCCGGGATATACGTATAGTAGAGGTGAGGGTTCTCGGCAGCCATGCGCTTCAGATAGTCCTGCGTCTCGCCATCCGTGCTCTGGCAAACCACGATTACCTGGTAATCGGCAGCATGCTTCTGGTTCAGGAACATCGGAAGGTTACGCTCCAGTTCCGGCAGGTTGTCGTGGGCAGTAATCAATACGGAAACGGGTACATTCGCACCGTTTTCTGCATCAGAAGGTTTTGATTCATTGCTTGAATCATCTTCTGTAACTCCCTCTGAATCAATATCTGCTTCCTCTATCTCCGGAAAGCGCAACGAGCGCAGAAATGGATTTATCAGCGATCCGAGGATTGCCAATAAAACCACCACTGCGCCTGCTATGATAGTAGTTAAACTAATTGTCATCATTTCTTTTTTTCTCGTAATCAAGAAATATCTCTTAACTGTAAACTCTTAACTCTTAGCTGAATTAAAAGTCTTCTGTAATGTAGCCCTTTGGCAACTGGCGGCAGTTGTACTGGCTCGCCATGATCTCACCATAAGCTCCGGCTGAGCGGAGGGCGATGAGGTCGCCACGATGGGTCTTGTTCAAATCAATTGCCTTGGCGAATACATCGCTCGACTCGCAGATAGGACCTACCACATCGTATGTCTCAACAGGTTCGTCGCTTGAGATGTTCTCTATCTTATGATATGCCTGATAGAGGGCAGGGCGAATCAGATCGGTCATACCCGCATCAACGATGGCAAACTGCTTGGCTGTGCCCTGCTTGATGTAGAGGGTCTTGGTGATGAGCGAACCCATCTGTCCTACCACGGCACGTCCCAACTCGAAGTGGAGCTTCTGGCCATCGCGCAGCTTCAGTTTCTTGGCGTATGTATCAAAGTAATCCTTGAAATCAGGGATAGGCACACGGTTTGGATGGTTGTAGTCGATGCCCAAGCCACCGCCCACGTTGATGTTCTTCACCTCGATGTGATGAGCCTCCAACTGGTCTTGCAGCTCGTTGATTCGGTTGCAGAGAGCCTCGAAGTCACCCATATCAAGTATCTGACTACCAATGTGAAAATGAAGACCCAGGAACTTGATGCTTTTCATCTTTGCAGCCTCCTCGATGACGCTCTCCATATCGCGCATGGCGATACCAAACTTGTTTTCAGCCAAACCCGTAGTGATGTTGGCATGTGTATGCGCACCTACATCCGGATTGATGCGGAAGCACACCTGGGCAATCTTGTTCTTCTTCTCGGCGAGTTCGTTGATGATTTCCAACTCAGGGATGCTCTCTACGTTGAAGCAGAAGATGCCCTTGTCTAATCCGAGGTTGATTTCCCAATCGCTCTTGCCTACGCCTGCATATACAATCTTGTTGGCAGGGAATCCTGCATTGATGGCTGCCTGAATCTCTCCTCCGCTCACACAGTCGGCACCCAAACCAGCCTGGCAGATGATGTTGAGCACCTTAGGGTTAGCGTTTGCCTTCACGGCATAGTGAACCTCAAAGCCTTCGTGCTTGCCAGCTTCCTGGTTGATGGTCTTCAAGGTCTGGCGCAACACGTTGGTGTCGTAGTAGTAGAACGGAGTCTGTATCTCCTGAAACTTATCTATCGGAAATGTTCCTTTCATTTCGCTTAATCTTTAATTAATATCTTACTATAGTTAAATCAGAATATATCTCCGCCCCCCGATGGGGCGGAGATATTGAATATGTGATTACTTCTCGAACAATACGTTGCTCAAGTTCTGCAATGCCTGCTTCTTATCCTTCTCCTTGATGAGGAATGAGATGTTGTAGTTGGAACCACCATAAGAAATCATGCGCACTGGGATGTTCTTCATTGCATCGGTAGCGATAGTCTCGAAGCCTACGTTGCTCCAATCCAGGTCACCTACCACGCAGATGATGCACATGTCTGAATCTACGGTCACTGTACCATACTTCTTCAGCTCGTTCACGATGTCGTTGAGGTGAGCGTCGTTATCGATACTCATGCTCACACCTACCTCAGATGTAGCAATCATGTCGATTGGAGTCTGGTAGCTCTCGAAAATCTCGAATACCTTGCGCAGGAAACCTGTGGCGAGCAACATGCGGCTACTCTTGATCTTGATGGCTGTGATGTTGTCCTTGGCAGCTACTGCCTTGATCTTGCCACGTACGATGACGTTGTCGATGATGGTACCGTCTGCCTTAGGATCCATAGTGTTCTTCAGGCGAACTGGGATGCCGGCATACTTGGCTGGCTGAACGCAGGTAGGGTGAAGAATCTTGGCACCGAAGTAAGCCAACTCGGCAGCCTCCTCGAAGTTCAACTGGCGAACTGCCTCTGTGTGCTCAACCACGCGTGGGTCGTTGTTGTGCATACCGTCGATGTCGGTCCAGATCTGAATCTCGTCTGCTGGCAGGGCTGCACCGATAAGAGATGCGGTGTAGTCGCTACCACCACGCTGCAGGTTGTCGATCTCGCCGTAAGCATTGCGGCAGATGAAGCCCTGGGTGATATAGATCTGATAGCCTTCGTTCTGCTCCATGATGGCTGCCAACTTCTCCTTGATATACTGTGGGTCTGGCTCTGCGTTCTTATCTGTGCGCATGAAGTCTAAAGCGCTGAGTAATACAGCCTTTACGCCCTGTTCCTTCAAGTAGTTTACAACCATGTTGGTGCTCATCATCTCGCCCTGAGCCACGATGCTCTTCTCCTCGAAAGAAGTGAAGAGGTCTTTGGTGAAAGAGCGGAGATAGTTGAACTCACCCTGCAAGAACTCGCGTGTGGTCTGCTTCATCTCCTCGGTAGAGTAGAGCTCTTCCACGTGCTGCATGTATTTCTTCTCCAAGTTGTTGATTACCTCGTTGGCGCCCTCTGGGTTCTTCTTGTAAAGATAGTCAGAGATCTCAACGAGAGAGTTTGTTGTACCGCTCATCGCAGACAATACGATGAAAGTTGGTTCACCTGATTCTGTAACCAAAGAGGCTACTCCCTTCATGCGCTCTGGTGAGCCTACAGAAGTACCTCCGAATTTCATTACCTTCATAGTCGTAATATTATTTAAATGTTTGATTTTTATTGTTCTTTAATTAATTCTCCTCGCCATCTTCCGTAAGGTCGATGCGGTTGTATTCGTTGGTCACGTCGTGGAGCACGCCGTCCTTGCAGCGATATACGATGCCCGGGAACTTGTCGAGCATTGGGATGTTATGGGTTGTCATCACAACAGCTGTGCCTTGCTTGGTGATATCCTTCAAGAGGCTCACGATGTTGCTGGCAGTTTCGGGGTCGAGATTTCCCGTTGGCTCATCGGCGATGATGATTTTCGGGTTGTTGAGCAGTGCACGGGCGATGGCCACACGCTGCTGTTCTCCGCCGGAGAGCTCGTGAGGCATCTTGTCGATTTTCTCGATCATGCCCACCTCGTTGAGCACCTCTTCGATGCGTTTGTCTCTATCCTTCTTGTTTTTCCATCCGGTGGCCTTGAGCACGAACTCGAAGTTCTTGCGCACGGTGCGGTCGTGGAGCAACTGGAAGTCCTGGAAGATGATGCCCATTTCCTTTCGCAGGGCTGGAATGTCCTTGCGGCGGATGGCCTTCAGGTCTCTGCCCAGGATTTCTGCCTTGTCGGTCTCGCCCTCCACGAGGTCGAGCTCGCAGTAGAGGGTTTTCAGAAGTGAGCTCTTTCCTGAGCCCACCTTACCGATGAGATAGGCGAACTCGCCTTCGTCTACATGGAAGTTGACGCTCTGGAGTACGCATTTCTCAGCCTGGTATATGCTGACGTTTTGATAATCTATTAACATCCTAATTTTTTCTCCTTTATTTAATGTACTTAAAAGCTTTTGCCCTTTCAGGGCGTATTGCTAATATCTTTATTATACCCAGGGCGTTGCCCTGGGCTAGGGGCTTTTGCCCTTTCAGGGCGTGCAGCTGCAAGATAGCCTTGAGCTAGGTATATTATTTCATTTCGCCCTTGCTCTTTGCTACGCGGCGCTTCTTGTCCCATTCCGGGTCGTGTCGCATTTGCAGCTCCTTTACTACATCCTCGATTCGCAGACCCTTGCTGGTGAGCAGCACGATGAGGTGGTAGAGCAGGTCGGAACTCTCGTAGATGAGCTTGTCGTCGGTGCCGTTGGTAGCTTCGATAACGGTCTCAATGGCTTCTTCTCCAACCTTTTGCGCCATTTTGTTCACGCCTTTCTTAAATAGGCTTGTGGTGTAGCTGCCCTCAGGCATTTCCTCGTGGCGCTTGTTGATGAAGTCCTGCAACTCCGAGAGGAAGAGGATTGGGTTCAGGGTGTTCTCCTCTGCCCAGCAGGTATCGGTGCCCTTGTGGCAGGTAGGACCATCTGGATGAACCTTTACCAGGAAGGTGTCGTTGTCGCAGTCAATCTGGATGCTTACCAGGTTGAGGAAGTTGCCCGATGTCTCGCCCTTGGTCCAAAGACAGTTGCGTGAACGGCTCCAGAAGGTAACCTTCTTGGTTTCGATGGTCTTATCGTATGCTTCCTTGTTCATGAAGCCCAGCATCAGGACGTTCTTGGTTACGGCATCCTGGATGATGGCTGGAACAAGTCCGCCCATTTTTTCAAAATCTATTTCCATTTTATCTTTACAATTTTATCTGTTTGTCCTTTGTTTTGTCCTTCTCCCCATATTCTTGGGGGGAACGTCTCGCTAAGGCTAGAAATATTTTCCCTTAAGGCTAAATAAATTTATCCTTAAGACTAAATAAATTTATCCTTAAGGCAAATATAATCAGGGTATCCTGCCCTGATTGCCTTGCCTCTACAGTCTGACGTTGATACCTTCGCTGCGGAGGTATTTTTTCAGGTCAGGTATGGCGATTTCTCCGAAGTGGAAGACGCTGGCAGCAAGGGCTGCATCTGCCTTTCCCAGGGTGAAGGCATCACGGAAATGCTCCATCTTGCCGGCACCACCCGAAGCGATGATCGGAATACTTACTTCTTCGGCAAGACGGGCGAGGGCTTCGTTGGCGAATCCCTGTTTTACGCCGTCGTGATCCATACTGGTGAAGAGTATCTCACCCGCACCACGGTCGGCCACTTCCTTTGCCCAGTCGAACAAGCCCAGTTCTACTCTCTCTCTTCCGCCTTTTACGTAGCAATGCCAGCCGTCTGGGTCGAGGCGGGCATCAATGGCGCATACACAGACCTGCGAACCGTAATGGTTGGCAATCTCGTTGATGAGCTCGGGATGTCGGATGGCAGCACTGTTGATGCTTACCTTGTCGGCTCCTGCATTGAGGAGTCGTTCCACGTCCTTCAGCTCGTTGATGCCGCCGCCCACGGTGAATGGGATGTTGATTTCGGCAGCCACGCGAGTTACCATGTCTGTAAAGGTCTTGCGCTCTTCGAAGCTGGCGGTGATGTCGAGGAACACGAGTTCGTCGGCACCTGCATCGCTATAGGCCTTTCCCAGTTCCACCGGGTCGCCAGCACTTCTCAGGTTCACGAAGTTGGTTCCCTTCACGGTTTCTCCGTTCTTCACGTCGAGACAAGGAACGATTCGCTTTGCCAAGCCTCTGCTTTTACTTTGAACTTTGACCATTGAACTTTGAACTTTATGATTACTTAACTCCTAACTATAAACTCTTAACTGTCAACTATAAACTATCAACTAGCTTCTTGACGTCAATCTTTCCCTCGTAGAATGCCTTGCCGAAGACTACGGCTGGGATGCCGGCGGCTTGCAGGGCCTCGATGTCCTCGTTGCAGCTTACGCCGCCCGAGGCGATGAGGTGGAGCTGAGGATAGGCTGCCATTACCTCTTTATACAGGTCGATGGCAGGACCTTGCAGGGTGCCGTCTTTGCTTATTTCCGTGCAGAGCACGTAGCGCACACCCTTGTCGATGTATTTCTTGAGGAACGGGAGGAGGTCTTCTGTTGAATCCTCTTTCCAACCGTTGATAGAAATCTTGCCGTTTCTTACGTCGGCTCCCAGAATGAGCTTGTCGGCACCATACTTATCCATCCACTCCATGAAGAGGTCGGGATTGGTGACGGCGATGCTGCCCACGGTTACCATACTGGCACCAGCGGCGAAAGCCTTCTCTATGTCTTCCTCGGTCTTGATGCCGCCTCCGAAATCTACCACGAGATTCGTCTCTGTGGTGATGGATTTCAACACCGCATCGTTTACGATATGCTTCGACTTGGCTCCATCCAGATCCACTACGTGGAGTCGCTTAAATCCCAGCTGCTCAAAGTGTTTTGCCACTTCTGCCGGGTTGTCGTTATAGACCTTCTTCTGGTCGTAATCGCCTTTGGTCAGGCGCACGCACTGACCGTTAATCAAGTCGATGGCAGGAATTAATTCTATCATATTTCTTTTATTGCGTTTAATCCTATTCTATATCATCGGGAAATCTGCCTGGCTTTGCAGAATGTCCCTGTTATATTTCAAGGAAGTTCTTTAAAATCTGTTCTCCCACCTTGCCACTCTTTTCCGGGTGGAACTGGCAGGTATAGAAGTTGTCCTTGTGGAGCGATGCGCTGTAGGGGAGGATATAATCAGCCTTGGCGATGGTTTCCTCGCAGAGCGGCACGTAATAGCTATGGACGAAATAGGAGTAGGGATGGGATAACCCTCTGTAAAGCTCCGTCTTCAAATCATAGATTTCGTTCCATCCCATTGCCGGCACTTTGTCTTCGTGCTTCTGCGGCTGGAATCGCTTGACATCCACATCGAAGATGCCGATGCAGTCTACGTCTCCTTCTTCCGAATGTCGGCACAGGAGCTGCTGTCCCACGCAGATGCCCAGAACGGGCTGCTTGAGATTCTTGATTACCTGGTCCAACTGGTGAGCCTTGAGATACTCCATGGCTTCCCTTGCCTGACCTTGTCCTGGAAACAGTACACGGTCTGCCTTCTGGAGCATTTCGGCATCATCGGTGAGCACAGGCTCGATGCCCAGACGCTTCATGGCGTTGACAACGGAATAGATATTCCCGGCATTGTATTTTACGATTGCTACATCCATAACCTAACGTATTTCTTCTGTTTTTTTGTACGTTTTGGGAGTTGTCTCCCACGTCATTCTTATTTTCCGTTGCAAAGGTACACATTTTCTTTCAATTTAAAGAAAATATTATCAAAAAGATTACGATATCAGTAGAATTTCTTGCAGAAAGTAAGAAATATCGGTATAATTATACGTGTTTATCAGCAAAAAAGGGTTAGAGTAAGATTTTTCCTACTCTAACCCTTCGATTTATTTCAATCTGTGAATGTCTTGTTGGTTGGCCTGAATGCCCTCCGGAAGCCCACGATAGAGCTTGCTTATTCCTCCTCGCTGTCGGCGGTGCGGAGGATGATGCTGGTGGCTCCGATGGTGAAGAGGGTGCCGTCTTCGATGACGCGGCGCTCTCGGTCGCCCAGGATTTCGTTATCCACGAAAGTTCCGGTGTAGCTTGGTCCGTCGCGGAGCACATACTTCAGTCGGCCTTTCTTGTCACGGCTCACGTTGATGACGCAGTGGTTCATGTCCACGCTTGGGTCAACGGTCTCGATAGGGCAGTTGATGCCGCTGTTCTTCATGTATCTGCCGATCACGTTGTCGCCCATCTGCAAAGGAATCACCTGCTTGTAGGCAAACACGTTCTCGATAACCACGATGGAACCCACGCCATGCTCGTTGGCCTGTTCGTCGATTTTTTCCTCCTTGCGGGTTTCGCGAAGCTTGGATACTCCCATTCGGATGCCAAACTGCTTGTTACAGTTAGGACAAACGAAGACGAGGCTCTGTCCTGCCTCATACTTGGTTTCGTCGAACGTGATGAAATTATCGCATTTCGGGCAACGTACTCTTTTCATATCTTATTCTTGTTTCTTTTTTTTAACTTCTTTATTCTATATATAATAATGTATTCAACTTTTGCAAGTACCCTCCGGTCCCCGAAGGGGGCCAACTTTCAATAACCGCTGGTGGAATGACCGAAGGTCATGGAACCTGCGGACAACCAACGGGAGGGAAAAAGCGTCCCCAAAGGGGGCGAACCACATTCGGTTTTGCTCCTGTTCGCCCCCTTCGGGGACGATAAAAGTGTGTATCGACTTATCCGCAGGTTCCATTCCCTTCGGTCATTCCACCCGCGGTTATTCACATTCGCCCCCTTCGGGGACGGCTGGATGTCACTTGTGAAATTTCTTTTAACTCTAAAAACTATTCCTTAACCTTTGTAATCCAACCATCAGCGAAAGCCTCGTTGTCTCTCAGGTTCTTCAGGGCAGCGTGAGCCTCGCTTTCAGAGTTGTATGTGCCGTAAATCACCTTGACGTTGTTTTCGGTGATGAGCACACGGGCTTGCTTGAATCCCTTGACTTGCAGGCGCTCGGCATAGTTGGCAGCGTTGTGCTTGGTGACACGGCTAGCCAGAACGATGCTGTAGTAAGTGGAAGGGAGGGATAGCTCGGCGTCCTGGTTGGCATTCTGTGCTGTGCTTCCCGCATTCTGCGCAGCATTTCCTGCTATCTGTGAAGAGCTTCCTGCAGATTGCGCAGCGTTTTCTGTATTCTGCGCTGCATTCTCAGATGTCTCCATCAGTTTGGTTCCGTCTCCATTGATTACCAGTTCCTTGGCTTTCTCCATCTGGTCGATTTCCTTCGGCATGATGCGGTTCAGCATGCCAGTGTCAATCTGGCTCTTCTGCATGGTAGGAGCACCCAATGGGGTAGAGATGGTGAAGAAGGCGATGATGGCGATACAGGCAGCTGCCAGATTTCTGAGCCAGCTTTTTCTGATGCTGATGAATTCAGCGCTGGTCTCCTCTTCCTCATCGTCGTTGATGAATACGGAGTTGTTGACTGCTGCCTCTTTCTCTTTCTGCATTGGCTTGGCAGGCATCTCTACAAGGTTTGCATTTGGCTTGCTTTCTGTTGTAGGAGCTGCCGTCTTGCTTGATGCAGCCTTGTTGGCATTCGCCTCTTCGCCAGCAGTGAGCTGCGCCACAGGCATCATGTCAAATCCGCCCAATCCATAGAAATCAGGGGTGAGGATTCCTGCCTCGTATGGCTCAAACTCGATGTTTCCATCCTCATTGAGCGAGAGGATTCCCACGTTGTCCACCTCATATTTTCCCTCGTTTTCAAGGGTCTGGCGAATCTCAGCCACCTCATCTTCAATGCGTCGCAAAGCTTCTGGGTAGCTCATGTCGTAGGTCTCCACATACGAAAGTACAAGCAACGAGTCGTTCATCGTGAGTTGCGGATTGAAGCCCACGGTGCGAAGCGGTGGCAGGAACATGTTGTCGGTGCCATCGTATCTTGCATCTACATGATGAGCCATGAAGCCTCCGAAGCCTGGCACAATCACGCAGTCGTTGCTCAAGAGCAGAATCTCAATATGTCTGTTAATTTCTATCACTTCTTACCTTTCGTTTTATCTGTTATTCTTATTCGTGAAACCTGAATTCTACATTTCAGGTACATTTCACCTTGCAAAGGTACGGCTTTTTTAGGAAATAGACAACTATTTTTTGTGAAATTTTCAGCTGAAATGATAAAAAGTTTAATTTATTTTGCTATTCCGCCAAAAAGTAGTATCTTTGCCACTAAATTTAGGTATATGAAACAATCGAACAACATATTGTTAGGTGCTTGCCTCATGGCGGCTATGGTGGGTTGCGGACAGAAGCAGTCTGCCCAGAAAGCCGAACAGCAGGAGGACGTCGCTGCCAAGAAGATGCTTCAGGGTGTCTGGATTGACAGCGACGACGAGGATGATGTTGCCTTTCGCGTGAAGGGCGATACCATCTATTATCCCGATTCTACCAGCCGACCGGTTTATTTCTGCATCATCGGCGATACGCTGGTGATGAAGGGTGCGAATACTGCGAAATATCCGATTGTGAAGCAGGCGGCACACATCTTTCAGTTCAAGGTAGCCAATGGGGATGTGGTGAAGCTCGTCAAGACTTCCGACCCGATGTATCTGGAGCAATTCCAGCATGCACAGCCTGTGACGCTGAATCAGAATAAGCTGGTGAAGCGTGATACGGTGGTGAATGCGGGAGAGGAGAAGCTGCACCTCTATGTGCAGGTGAATCCTACCACATACAAGGTGTTTAAGAGCAGTTACAACGACGATGGCGTGGAGGTGGACAATGTTTACCACGACAACATCGTGAATGTGAACATTTATCATGGTTCGCGCAAGATTTTCGGCCGCGATTTCCGCAAGGAAGATTTCAAGGAGCAGGTGCCTCATGAGTTCCTGAAGCAGTCGATATTGAGCGATATCGTGTTCAAGAAGGTGGATGCCGACGGTGTTCACTATAAGGTGGTGCTGGCGATGCCGGATAGCAGCATGAGCTATCAGATGGAGGTTATCATCTCGCTTGAGGGTAAAATGACGATTAAGAGGGGCTAGCTTTTGTTTTTAAAACCTAGTTCTTCTAGAAAAAAGAAGATATGAAAAAAAGGGAACTTGCTCAAATGCAAGTTCCCTTTTTTAATGGTGTTTATTGAAGAATTCTAATTGATTAATTGAAGAATCCCAGCAGGGCACCTGCTGCTACGGCGGAACCGATGACGCCTGCTACATTCGGACCCATGGCATGCATGAGAAGGAAATTGTGGCGGTCGTACTCCAAACCCAGGTTGTTGCTGATGCGGGCACTCATTGGCACGGCACTCACGCCGGCGTTTCCGATGAGCGGGTTCAGTTTCTTGCCCTTTGGCAGGAAGAGGTTCATCAGTTTCACGAAGAGGATACCGCTGGCTGAAGCGATGATGAATGCCAGAGCACCGAGGGCGAAGATCTTGATGGTGTTCAGGGTGAGGAACTCCGATGCCTGGGTAGAGCAGCCCACGGTGAGTCCGAGCAGCATCACCACGATATCATTCAAGCTGCTGCCTGCCGTCTTGGCAAGTCGGGTAGTCTTTCCGCTTTCCTTCAGAAGATTTCCGAAGAAGAGCATGCCGAGCAATGGCAGGCCGGATGGCACGATGAAGGTGGTGAGCAGCAGACCGATGATAGGGAAGAGAATCTTCTCGGTCTGAGATACCTGGCGGGCTGGCTTCATCTTGATGACGCGCTCTTTCTTGGTGGTGAGCAGACGCATCAGTGGTGGCTGAATCACCGGAACCAGTGCCATGTAGGAATAGGCGCAAACGGCGATGGCACCCATCAGGTTAGGACTCAGCTTGCTGCTCAGGAAAATGGCGGTAGGTCCGTCAGCACCACCTATGATGGCGATACCAGCAGCCTGGTTCGGTTCGAAGCCCAGCGCCAGGGCTATCATGTAGGCACCGAAGATGCCAAACTGGGCGGCGGCTCCAATCAGAATCAGCTTCGGATTGGAAATCAATGCCGAGAAATCGGTCATCGCTCCGATGCCCAGGAACACGAGTGGGGGATACCAGCCCTGTTTTACGCCCTGATAGAAGATGTTCAACACCGAGTTATCTTCGTACAGGCCGATTTCGAGTCCGGCATCGGCACGGAAGGGGATGTTGCCCAGGATGATACCCAATCCGATGGGCACCAGGAGGAGCGGTTCGAAATCCTTCTTGATGGCAAGCCAGATGCAGACGACTCCTATTACTATCATGGCGAGGTTTCCTGCCGTGGCATTTGCAAAGCCCGTATAGGTCAGGAACTCATTGAAGTTTTGTATGATGAAATCCATAAGCTATCTATTTAATGGTTACTAACGTATCTCCTTCCATCACGGCATCGCCTTTATTTACGTTGATGCTGGTGATGGTTCCGGAAGTTTCAGCCTCGATGTTGTTCTGCATCTTCATGGCTTCGAGAATCACGACGGTATCGCCTGCGTTCACCTTGTCGCCCACTTTTACCTTGATTTCGTTGATGGTACCAGGCAGAGGGGCTACCACAGGCTTGCCTGTGGCAGCGGTGGCTGCTGCTGTGGTGGCAGCCGGTGTGGCTGTTGCGGTTGATGTGGCAGTCTGTGCAGATTCCTTCTGTTCTCCACTCAACTTCACTTTCTGTTTGCCGGCCTTCACTGGCTGCTTCATTTCCACTTCGAATGGGATGCCATTCACGGTTACGTTGGCGATGTTGCCTTCTATATCCTGGATCTCGACTTCGTAATCGACTCCTTTCACTGTATATTGATACTTCATATCCTTTGAACTTTGAATTTTGAACTTTATGATAAGTAAAGCCGTTGAATTCTTCACTCTTCACTTTTCGTTCTTTACTTAACATTATTGAATTTCGGAGCATTCCATCTGGTCTGTTTAGGCTTGATGGTGATGATGCCGGATTCCACATCGTGCACATCCTCCAGATATTCCTTGAGGGCGAGTGAAATCACAGCCATGTAAATCTCCTTGTCGATTCCCTTGGTTTTCAGACCATCTTTCAGAATCACGTTGGTCTTATGACTCAGGTCTTGCGTTACCTCGATGGTCTTCTTACCCGTCTTATATAATAAGGAGGCGTGCTTCTCGGTGGCACGGGCGATGCGTTGCTTGTGCTTCATGTAGGCTCCGAATGCCCAGAATACCAAGAAAAGGAGGGTGAGACACGAGAATACGATGCCCATTGAAAGCACGGAGATTCCGATGCCGTATGGGTCCTGCTTCTTCAGAAGCTGTGCCTTGCTCAAGCCCATGTTCTGTGGCAGATAGCCCGGAGTAATGGCTCCGGCAATGGCTTTATCCCATGTCTTGAAATCACTGCTCAGTGCATAGCTCTCGTCGGGTTCCAATACTGGCACGCTCACGGAGTCTATCAGGTCTACGGCGTTTCCGTCATAAAGTGCTATCCAGTTGGGCTTCTTTTCCTGCAGAATAAGATTGAGATGAAAAGGTCCGGTGTTGGAAGAATCCTTTGCCTTCCAATGCTGCCCGTTCCAATCGTCCTTGTACCAGCTACTGCTGTCGAAGATGACGATGCTCTTCTTGCCGCCCAGCATGGTTCGGGGTTCATTGTTCGGCAACGGATACATCATTTGCCGACGTACTTCGGGCGACAGGTTCTTGTTGAGAACTCGTCTGTCGGTGGTTAGGAACATACCACGCACGTTGTACGTGGTAAAGGAGGAATTGCTCAATTCCACCCATGGCTTGTGCTGACCGTACTCATCAATGAGACTCGTGCGGTTGTCGGTCATCACTTCCGTAATACGGATGCTCCTGGCACCTTGTCCCCAAGCGGGCAAGGATGCGATGACCAGCATGGTTATCAGAAATCCTAATTTATTCATACGCATCTAACGTTTTTAGGGTTGTTTGTTTCTTGTGCTCAAAGGTACGAATAAATTCTGAAAAGAAAACAAAAGAGGTGCACAAATTTTTATCTTTGTGCACCTCTTTTATAATTTATAACTATTTCCTGTTGTTTTGTTAACATTTATAAGCGTTTATGCTCCGCAGAAGAACAGCACCACGATCTGGGCTGTAAAGATACGCAGGAACATACTCAGTGGGTATACTGTAGAATAACCTACGGCTGGAGCCTCCTTAGAGCATGATGCGTTGGCATAAGCCAGGGCAGGAGGGTCGGTATAAGTACCGGCAAGCATACCCATGATGGTGAAGTAGTTGAACTTGAACTTCAGTCGTGCGATGGTACCCACGATGAGGATAGGAATGATGGTGATGAGGAAACCGCATCCCACATATTTCAATCCGTCGCCCTGGACCACTGTGTCCCAGAATCCGGCACCCGCTTTGATTCCCACACTCGCCAGGAAGAGTACCAGTCCTATCTCTCGCAGCATCATGTTGGCGGAGGTAGTGGTGTAGGTAACCAGCTTCATGCGATAACCGAAACGGCCGATGAGGATGGCGATGATGAGCGGACCACCGGCGATACCCAGCTTCAGAGGCACTGGCATGCCTGGGATAGCGAATGGGAGGGAACCGAAGATGATACCCACCATGATACCGATGAAGATGGTAGCAATGTTAGGCGCATCGAGGCGCTTCACAGAGTTACCCATAATCTCAGCCACACGGTTTACGTTCTCCTCAGGACCTACTACCATCACGCGGTCGCCCACGTGGAAGTGGTGGTTACGGCTTGCGAAGAGATCCATGCCCTGACGGGAAATGCGGGTTACGTTTACGCCATACACACTGGAGAAGTGCATCTTGCCCAAAGTCTTACCGTTCATCTCAGGACGGGTAATGATGATTCGTCTTGATACGAAGTGCTGTACCTCATCCTTCTCGCGGTCCCACTCTGCCTCGATTTCCGGACCGATGAAAGCCTTGATGGCCTCGGCGTCAGCCTCTGCGCAAACCACGAGCAGCTCGTCGCCTACCTCGAAGGTGGTCTTGCTGTTAGGAATGCTCACCTCTCCGTCGTGGAGCAGTCTTGAGCAGACGATGTCGCGGTTCAGGAACTCAGAAACCTCTCTCAGGGTTCTGCCTGCGATGTAGGCATTCTCCACACGCAAGTGCATGTTGTGAGGTTTGGCATGAGGGTTGGCAGCCTCCTCCTCGTTGAGCTGGGCTTCTTCCTCTGTCAAGTCAACACGGGTGATGTACTTGATGAGGATGGTAGCACCGATGATACCAACCACACCCAGAGGATAAGCACAGGCGTAACCGTTGGCGATGCTAGGAGCACCGTTAGGGAAAACGCTGAGCAACGCCTCGTTGGCAGCACCAAGACCCGGGGTGTTGGTAACCGCACCATACAGGGTGCCCACCATCATAGGCAGGTTATGCGGGTTGCTGGTGTCGAAGAAGAGGTAGTAGCATCCGAACATCACGAGGATGTTGAGCAGGATGGCTGTGGCAGAAAGCATGTTCAATGTCACGCCACCTTTCTTGAAACTCTCGAAGAAGCCAGGACCCACCTGCATACCAATCATGAAGACAAAGAGGATCAATCCGAAGTCTTGCACGAAGGTAAGGATTTCCTTAGGACCTGTAAAGCCCACGTGTCCGGCTAAGATACCTGCGAAGAGCACGAAGGTAACACCCAGCGAGATGCCACCAATCTTGATCTTTCCCAGGTAAACACCAATCGCAATGACTATTGCGTAGAGCAGGGCGATGTGCGCCACCGACTCTGTGTTGGTGAAAAGATTAATAATCCAATCCATTAAATTGCGTTAAATGGTTTTTAATATGAATAATTTTTAATAAAGGGAGTATCGTTAGATTGTTAGGGGTGGGGGTATCTTATATACTGAAAAATTCGAGGACATCCACTATGGGATGCCCCCGAACCGCTTTATATAGATTACCTATTGATTACTTCTCAATAGCAGCTACACCTGGCAATACCTTGCCCTCGATAGCCTCGAGGAGAGCACCACCACCTGTAGAGATATAAGATACCTGATCTGCCAAGCCGAACTTGTTGATGCAAGCTACAGAGTCACCACCACCGATGAGTGAGAATGCACCCTCCTTAGTTGCCTCAGCGATTGCGTCAGCGATAGCCTTAGAACCACCAGCGAAGTTGTCAAACTCGAATACACCTGCAGGACCGTTCCAGAGGATAGTCTTAGCGCCCTTGATAGCTGCAGCGAATGCCTTGCGAGTCTCAGGACCTGCGTCCATACCCTCCCAACCGTCAGGGATGTTGTTAGATGGGCAAACCTGTGTGTTGCAGTCGTTCTTGAAGTCGTCACCGCAGATAGAGTCTGTGCCGAGTACGAGGTTTACACCGTTCTCCTTAGCCTTCTTGATTACGTCGAGAGCAACGTCGAGCTTGTCATCCTCGCAGATAGACATACCGATCTTGCCACCGAGAGCCTTAGAGAATGTATAAGTCATACCACCGCAGAGAATCAGGTTGTCAACCTTAGTCAACAGGTTCTCGATGATACCGATCTTGGTAGAAACCTTAGAACCACCCATGATAGCTGTGAATGGGCGCTTGATGTTGCCGAGAACTGCGTCAACAGCCTTAACCTCTTTCTCCATCAGGAAGCCGAGCATCTTGTGATCCTTGTCGAATGAATCTGCGATAACAGCTGTAGAAGCGTGCTTGCGGTGAGCTGTACCGAATGCGTCCATTACATATACATCAGCGTAAGAAGCCAACTTAGCAGCGAACTTCTTCTGGCGCTCCTTCATCTCAGCCTTAGCAGCGTCGAACTCAGGTGTACCCTTCTCTACGCCAACTGGCTTGCCTTCCTCTTCAGGATAGAAACGAAGGTTCTCGAGCAAGAGAGCCTCACCTGGCTTCAAGGCAGCAGCCTCAGCATCAGCGTTACCGCAGTCCTTGGCAAACTTAACCTCTACACCGAGAGCGTCAGAAACGTTCTTTACAATCTGAGAGAGAGAAAGCTCTGGCTTAACCTTGCCCTTTGGCTTACCCATGTGGCTCATCATGATGAGCGCACCGCCGTCAGCGAGTACCTTCTTCAAAGTAGGGAGGGCACCACGGATACGAGTGTCGTCTGTTACATTACCATTTTCATCCAATGGCACGTTGAAATCAACGCGTACGATTGCCTTGTGACCGGCAAAGTTAAAATTTTCAATCTTCATTTTTCCTAAATTTTATATTAGTTATTATTATTGATTTAATTAACGATTGAAACTGAACTCAGTTGATGGGGCTTCCCATTCCGCCGTCTGTGGAGCTAATCGGGCTCGGCAGGCTGAAGCGAATCTGGTAGCAGGGCATCCTTCGTTCAATCCGACGCAAAAGTAACAAAAATAATTGGTATCACCAAATCTTTGCATCATGTTTTAATGATTTTTTGTCATAGTACACATCTTTTGCAACGTGTAGATAGCAAAATACCGCCTATTTCACGACTTCTTTCCTGTTTTTGAAACAAAGTTTTTGTGTTTAGAGGGAAAAGTTTTTGTGATTAGAGAAAAAAGCAGTACCTTTGCCGAAAATTTGCGAAAGATGGCTAAAGATAAAATTGCATACGTTTGCAGCAACTGCGGGCAGGAAAGTGCCAAATGGATTGGCAAATGTCCTAGCTGCGGACAATGGAACACGTTCAAGGAGATTAGAATAGCAGCCGATTCGGGGTCGCAGGCGGCTAAGAATGCCGGCATGACCATGAGGCATGGAGGTGCTGCCACCATGTTTGGAGGACAGCATTCGGATAGCGATGCCAAGCCGATGAAGTTGCGAGACATCTCCTCGATTGATGAACCTCGCATCGATATGATGGACGAGGAACTGAATCGTGTGCTGGGTGGCGGAATGGTACCCGGCAGCATCACCCTGCTGGGTGGAGAGCCGGGCATCGGAAAGAGTACGCTCACCCTGCAAACCATTCTGAACATGAGGCACAGAAGGGTGCTTTATGTAAGTGGTGAGGAGAGTGCCCATCAGATTAAGCTCCGTGCCGACAGATTGGCAAAGGGACAGGCGCTGATGAGGGCTTCGGTTGCTGCTTCGGCTGCAGGAGATGCTTCGCCGGCTGGTGATGATTCTCCTGAAGCGGCTTTCGATCATATTACGATTCTCTGCGAAACGCAGTTGGAGAAAATATTCACTCATATTCAGCAAGTGGCTCCAGAACTGATAGTTATCGACTCTATCCAAACCATTGCTACAGAGGAAGTGGACAGTTCTCCAGGCTCTATATCGCAGGTGAGGGAATGTGCGGCGTCGCTCTTGCGATTCGCCAAGACCAGTGGCATCCCTGTTATCCTGATAGGACATATTAATAAGGAGGGAACCCTGGCTGGACCGAAGATTCTGGAACATATCGTGGACACCGTTATCCAGTTTGAGGGCGACCAGCACTATATGTACCGCATCCTGCGAAGCATCAAAAACCGATTCGGAAGTACTTCGGAACTGGGTATCTACGAGATGCAGCAGGGAGGACTCCGACAGGTGAGCAACCCGTCGGAACTGCTCCTTACGGAAGATCACGACGGACTCTCGGGCGTTGCCATCAGTGCAGCCATCGAGGGCGTCCGCCCGTTCCTGGTCGAGACGCAGGCACTGGTGAGCACGGCGGCATACGGAACCCCGCAGCGTTCGGCAACGGGTTTCGACCAGCGCAGACTGAACATGCTCCTGGCCGTGATGGAGAAGCGAGTGGGCTTCAAGCTGATGGCGAAGGACGTGTTCCTGAACATTGCGGGCGGACTGCGAGTGACTGACCCGGCGATGGACCTGAGTGTGCTGGCAGCCGTATTGAGCAGCAATGTGGATACTCCGATAGAACAGGGGTGGTGCATGTGTGGCGAGGTGGGACTGAGCGGCGAGGTTCGTCCGGTGAGCCGCATCGAGCAGCGCATCGCTGAGGCCGAGAAGCTGGGATTCCAGCACATCATCATTCCGAAATATAACAATCATGGTTTCGACCATAAGAAGTATCAGATAGAGATTCATTCCGTAAGGAAGGTGGAGGAGGCATTCCGCTGCCTGTTCGGGTGAAGAACTCACGCAGATTTCGCGGATTACGCAGATTTTAGTGTATAGTCTGAATTTATAAATATAATCTGATTTTATAAATATTAATTTCAAAGTAAATGAAGAATTCAGTAATTATTGTGAGCGGCGGTATGGATAGCATCACGCTGCTTTATGACAAGAAGGACGAGATAGCCTTGGGTATCAGTTTCAATTATGGCAGTAACCACAACGAGCGAGAGATTCCTTTCGCCAAGATGCATTGTGAGCGACTGGGCATCAAGCATATCACCATCGACCTGGGATTCATGCATCAGTATTTCAAGAGTTCTCTCCTGGAGGGTGCCGATGCCATCCCAGAGGGTCACTATGCCGACGACAATATGAAATCTACCGTGGTTCCATTCCGTAACGGCATCATGCTCAGCATCGCCATCGGCATTGCCGAGAGCAACAACCTGAAGAAGGTGCTCATCGCCAACCATGGCGGCGACCACACCATCTATCCGGATTGTCGCCCTGAGTTCATCAAGGCCATCGATGAGGCTGCCGAGGCAGGCACCTTCGTGGATGTTCGCGTGGTGGCTCCTTATACCAACATTACCAAGGGCGAGATTGCGGCGATAGGCAAGAAGCTGGGCATTGATTATGCCGAGACCTGGAGCTGCTACAAGGGTGGCGAGAAGCACTGCGGAAAGTGCGGCACCTGCGTGGAGCGCAAGGAAGCACTGGCTGAGGCTGGCATTGAGGATACTACGGAATACGAAGCTTAGCTTCAAGTTTTGTTGCTAAACTCCACACGCCCTGAAAGGGCAGAAGCTCCTAGCCCAGGGTAACACCCTGGGTGATTGTAGATTTGGCTCTGTCGCCCTGTAAGGGCAAAAGCTTTAGATTCAAAATAGAAAATACTAAATAAAGCGAGAAAAGAAGATACAATGAAGAAAATGATTTTTACTGCTGCCTTGGTGCTTGCATCAACTGCAGCAATGGCTCAGAAGAGCAACTTCCAGGTGAAGGGAGAATTGAAGAACTTCTCTAGCGATACCATTTTGGTATATAAAGGTAGAGGTGTGAAGATGGATACCATCTTGGTAAAGAAGGATAAGTTTACTTACAATACCAATGTGGAGAAGCCTGTGAACTATACCTTTATTACCCCAAAGACTTATCGTGGAGAAGAGCGTAAGGCTTTCGCTTTGGTTTGTGTGCCTAACGAGAAGGCTGAACTGAAGGGAGATGCAAATGCTCGTTATGATGTAACGGGTACTAAGTTTTACCAGCAGTATCATGAGGTTGACTTGATGCTGGAGGCTGCACAGAAAGCACCTGATGCCAAGGATACCTATAATGATAAGGTGATTGATTTTGTAAAACAGCATCCTGACTATGAGGCTAGCGCCACTCTGGTTTCTGCTGTTGATGGATTGGAGAACATCGAGAAGGTGGTTGGTCTGCTTTCCGACCCAGTGAAAAACGGCCGTATGAAGGGATATTATCAGCCATTTGTTGAGTATGCCAAGAAGCAGGCTGAGGCTGAGGCAAAGGCTGCCAAGGTTCAGGCTTCCGGTGTAGAGGCTCCTGACTTCACTCTGAATGACATCAATGGCAAGCCATTCTCTCTTTCCAGCCTCCGTGGCAAGTACGTGGTGCTCGACTTCTGGGGTTCTTGGTGTATCTGGTGTATCAAGGGTATGCCTAAGATGAAGGAGTACTACGAGAAGTACAAGGGTAAGTTCGAGATTCTCGGCATCGACTGCAATGATACCGAGACTAAGTGGAAGGCTGCCGTTGAGAAGCATCAGTTGCCATGGATTCACGTATATAGTCCAAAGGGCAGCAATATTTTGGAGAAATATGCTATCCAGGGTTTCCCAACCAAGATTGTTGTGGGTCCTGACGGCAAGATCGTAAAGACCATCGTGGGTGAGGATCCTGCATTCTACACCTTGCTCGATGAAGTATTGAAATAAGTGTTTGGTAAATATTGCCCACCATATATAATAATAAAGGCTTCTGCGGATTCGCAGAAGCCTTTATTATTATATATGGTATTTCTTCTGATAATTTCTCTTTGATTTCACCGGTGCCCCATGAAAGGAGTCGGTTCCTCTTCCGATGTGCGGGCCACGGCTGCCGCCACGATAGCTCTCGTGGAAACTGGCTCCACCGCAGTACTCGCTCCAGCGGGCACGGATTCTATCCACGTAATCTGCCGTCTCGGCGCCTCGCATATAACCATATTTCACAGCTGGGTCGCAATAGTAGGCTGGTTGTGACAGTCGGAGCACATATTCCCTTACATCACCCCAATTTTGTGAGTTGCCGCCGTGCTTCCGGGTCAGCGCCATCGCATCGCGGATATGATGGAAGCCGCCGTTGTAGGCAGCAAGGGCGAAGAGTACGCGCTGCCCTGGGTCGCCCACATCGCTGAAGTGTCCCTGCAGTTCTGCCATGTATCTCGCAGCCGCAGCCACATTCGCCTCGGCATCGTGGATGGCACTCATCGGCAAGCCCAGGTGCGAGGCGGTGGATGGCATAATCTGCATCAGTCCGCAGGCACCCGCCCACGATTTGGCATTCGCATCGAAGCAACTCTCCTGGTAACACTGAGCCGCCATCAGTCGCCAGTCCATGCGAGCCGTTCCGCTGTATCTCATGAAGAGATGGTCGTAGCGCGAGATGACACCCTTCGAACGGTTCAGGAACGGAGAATACACGTGGCGGCGGATGCTGGCTGTAGAGAGCAGGAAGGTTTCCTCCTTCTTCACCTCGGCTATCATCTTCGGCTTGAACCATCCGTTCAGGGTATCGGCAAGACTCTTGTTGCCGCCAATTACCGCCCACTGCGTCTTCCCGTTATCGGGAGTAACGCCGCAGAATTGCAGGTCTGCTGCATGATTCCCATCAGGAAGAGTCTTTCCACCTTTTGATATATGGCGGGGCAGTGGCACGGCGATGATGTCGCCTTCTCCCTTCTGCAGTCTCTGAATCATCTCGGTGGTATCCTTGCATTCCTCCACCCTCAGCGACACGCCAATCTGCTGGGCAAACTTCTCGCAGAGCAGGTATTGCAGACCCATGCCGTGGTTGTGATAATCATAATAGGTGGTAGGACCGTTCACGGTGAGCATGATGAGCTCGCCGTTCTCCTGGATGTCTTCCAGCGAGAAACCCCGCTGCCGGTTGCCCTTTCCGTTGGCATCATCCAACCCATCTCCATCGGCGTTTCCATCTTCTTCAGAACCGTCGATGCCATCCACTTCGCCCACGGGAGTACCCCATGGCGTAAGCTCCTGCTGCGGTTTCTTATCAGCGCAACTTGAGAGCAAAAACAGTGAATATAATGCGTATAAATATAACTTTTTCCTCATTGCGACTGCAAAAGTACTAAAAAATTGAATATAAGTACGAAATTATTTGCATATTCTAACAATTTTATGTACTTTTGCAATGTTTTTCAAACAAAATACAGAAATATGTTACGAATAGCAGTACAAAGTAAGGGTCGTTTGTTCGACGACACAATGAATCTTTTAGCAGAGGCTGACATCAAGGTCTGCGCCTCAAAGCGCACCCTCTTGGTGCAGGCAAGTAATTTTCCTCTCGAAGTGCTTTACCTTCGCGATGACGATATCCCTCAGAGCGTTGCCTCTGGCGTAGCCGACATCGGTATCGTAGGTGAAAATGAGTTCGTGGAGCGCGGTGAGAATGCCCAGATCATCGACCGATTGGGCTTCAGCAAGTGCCGCCTGAGTCTTGCCATCCCTAAGAAGATTGATTATCCAGGATTGCAGTGGTTCAATGGCAAAAAGATTGCCACCTCATACCCTAACATCCTTCGCAATTTCATGAAGAAGAACAATATCAATGCCGACATCCACGTCATTACAGGTTCTGTGGAAATCAGTCCGGGCATCGGTCTGGCAGATGGTATCTTCGATATCGTCAGCTCTGGTTCTACATTGGTAAGCAACAATCTTGCCGAAGTGGAGGTTGTGATGAAGAGCGAGGCTTTGCTCATCGGCAACTGGAAGATGGATGAGGAGAAGCATCAGATTTTGAACGAGATGCTGTTCCGCTTCGAGGCAGTACGCTCAGCACAGGACAAGAAGTACGTGATGATGAACGCCCCTAAGGCGAAGGTAGAGGAGATTACCCAGGTATTGCCAGGTATCAAGAGCCCTACCGTCATCCCATTGGCCGACGAGGAGTGGTGCTCTATACACACCGTTCTCGACGAGAAGCGTTTTTGGGAAATCATCGGTAAACTGAAGGAACTCGGTGCACAGGGCATCCTGGTAACACCAATCGAGAAGATGATATTGTAAGAAAGTTAGATATTAGGAGTAGCGACCAGCTTATACGCAGGTCTAGTTCTTAATTATCCATTATAAATTATTAATTAAATTTGGAATGAAGGTAATAAAGTATCCTGCAAAGGAGGAATGGAGCGAGATAGTAAAACGCCCACACCTTGACGTGTCGCAGCTCAATGCTACCGTTCAGGGTGTACTCGACGATGTGAAGAACCATGGCGATGATGCCGTGAAGCGTTACGAGGAGAAGTTTGATCATGCCCATCTCGATTCTTTGGCTGTGACTGAGGCTGAAATCGATGAGGCTGAGCAACTGGTTTCTCAAGATCTGAAAGACGCTTTGCACCTCGCCCATCATAACATTGCCGCATTCCATCAGAGCCAGAAGTTTGAGGGCAGCAAGGTGGAGACCTGCGCTGGCGTTACCTGCTGGCAGAAGAGCGTGGCAATAGAGAAGGTGGGATTGTATATCCCGGGCGGAACGGCACCTCTCTTCAGCACCGTATTGATGCTCGCTACCCCTGCCAAGATTGCAGGCTGCAAGGAAATCGTGCTCTGTACTCCTCCTAATAAGGAGGGAAAGGTGAATCCGGCTATCCTCATGGCGGCTAAGATTGCAGGCGTGAGCAAGATCTTCAAGGCGGGCGGCGTGCAGGCCATCGGTGCGATGGCTTACGGAACGGAGAGCGTGCCTAAGGTATATAAGATATTCGGACCGGGCAACCAGTTTGTCATGGCGGCAAAACAGCAGGTTTCCCTGCATGATGTGGCTATCGATATGCCGGCAGGACCATCTGAAGTTTGTCTTATCGCTGATGAAACTGCCAACCCTGTGTTTGCAGCAGCCGACTTGCTGTCGCAGGCTGAGCACGGCTTCGACTCGCAGGTGTTCTTCATCACTACCTCCGAAAAGGTTTTGGAAGCAGTGAAGAAGGAAGTGGAAGTGCAGTTGGAGCGATTGCCTCGCAAGGAGATGGCGCAGACTTCGCTGGACAACTCCAAGTTCATTCTCGTTGAGAACGAAGAGGAGGCCATCGACCTTTGCAACACCTACGCCCCAGAGCATCTCATCATTGCAACTGCCGATTACGGGCAGCTTGCCGAGAAGGTGGTGAATGCAGGCAGCGTGTTCCTGGGCAACTATGCGTGCGAGAGTGCCGGCGACTATGCCAGCGGTACCAACCACACCCTCCCGACCCATGGCTATGCCTTGGCATATAATGGCGTGAACCTCGACAGTTATAATCGTAAAATCACCTTCCAGCATCTCACGGAAGAAGGTATTCGTAACATAGGCGATGCTGTGGTGACGATGGCGGAGAACGAGCAGTTGGAGGCGCATGCCAACGCCATGAGATTGAGAGTTAATAGCCTAAAATAATTTAAAAGAATGAAAGATTTAAAAGACTTGTGCCGAGAAAACATCTGGAACTTGGCACCATACAGTTGCGCTCGCACGGAATTCGCTGGCAGAAATGCCCGCGTCTTCCTCGATGCCAACGAGAATCCATACAATGACCCGTACAACCGATACCCTGATCCGCTGCAGCTGGAACTGAAGAAGCAGGTGAGCAAGATTAAGGGGGTTCCGGAAGACCAGATCTTCCTGGGCAACGGTTCGGATGAGGCCATCGACCTGGTTTACCGTGTGTTCTGCCGTCCGGGCAAGGACAATGTGGTGGCGATTGCGCCTACATACGGAATGTACGAGGTGTGCGCTGATGTGAACGACGTGGAGTATCGTTCAGTTTTGCTCGACGAGAACTATCAGATTTCTGCCGAGAAGATCATCGATGCCTGCGACGAGAATACCAAGGTGGTTTGGTTCTGCAGTCCTAACAACCCAACGGGCAACCATATCAATCGCGAGGCGATAGTAGAAGTGCTCCGTTTGTTCGATGGTATTGTAGTGGTAGATGAGGCTTACAGCGATTTCTCTACCGAGCGAACTTTCCGTGGTGTGCTGAAGCATTTCCCTAACATGATTGTGCTCAATACGATGAGCAAGGCGTGGGGTTGCGCGGCATTGCGCCTGGGTATGGCGTATGCGAGCAAGGAGATTATTGATATTTTCAATAAGGTGAAGTATCCTTATAATGTGAATCTGCTTACCCAGCAGCAGGCACTTGAGGTTTTGAAGGCACCGCTGAAGAAGGATGAGTGGGTGAAGAACATCCTGCAGGAGCGTTCTAAGGTGATGACTGCCTTCCTGGATTTGCCTATCACCGTGAAGATTCATCCTACGGATGCCAACTTCTTCCTGGTTCAGGTGACGGATGCGCAGGCCATCTACGATTATCTGGTGGCTCAGGGTATCATCGTAAGAAACCGCAACAAGGTTCAGCTTTGCGGCAACTGTCTGAGAATCACCATTGGTAACAAGACAGAGAACGCCGAGTTGCTTGGGGCGTTGAGACAATATTAATAAAAAATCGCCGTTTATCTCATGTTTGGGATAAACGGCGATTTTTTCATTTATTTCATCTTATCTTCTCCTGCCTCTTCCTTCGTTTCTTCCCTGGTTGCCACGACCACCGTCACGCTCGTTTCTGTCGCCGCTGTTGTAGCGGTTCTTGCGGTTGTGGTTGTTGTCGTCGAAATTAGGGTTGAAACTCTTTTTCTTCTTGTCCTTGAAGAAGCCGGCACCCTGGTCTTTCTGATTTCTCAGTTCGGCTCTGGCTGCTGCCACGGCATCACGGATGTTGGCATTGTTGCTCCTGCCTTGAGAAGCATGATTGTCTCTTGAAGACTTACCATTCAGAGGACGGCCTTCATTCAGGTATTTCTCCTCATCATAGCAACCCACATTGCCATATCCCTTTGGCGCAAAGCGGTCTTGTGCATTTCTGCCACGGCCTTTTCCTGCTTTAGGATCTGCTGCATTTCTGCCGGCTCCACGCTTGCCCTTGGCACCTCTGCCTACGCCCGGATTATCATAGGTAGAACCGATAGCCTTGTCGTCGTAACGGGTGTTCTTACCCTTAAAACCTCCGCCAAAGCTCTTCTTATCGTATAGCTTATCTATCAAATCCGTTCTGCCTATGCGGCGAAGCTCGCTCTCTATGGCACGGCGCTCCTCCGGCTTGTACCAGAAGAAGAACATGCGCTGGGCCAGCTTCTCCTTCTGCGTCTTGGCACTGAACACAGGCTCCAGGGTGTATGGGTCGTATCCCGTGTACCAGGTCTCCGTAGAAATCGTCATTGGGGTAGGAGTGAAGTCCTGCACCTGCTCCAGATGGAAGTCCAAGCCCTTGGTGATTACCGCCAGCTCCGCCATATCCTCTTCATGACAGCCCGGATGCGAACTGATGAAGTATGGAATAATCTGCTGGTTGAGACCCTCTTCCTTATTGATCTTGTCAAAGATGCGCTTGAACTCGTAGAACAGATCGAACGATGGCTTGCGCATGAACTTCAAGACCTCAGGACTGGTATGCTCCGGTGCCACCTTCAGTCGGCCGCTCACGTGCTTGGTAATCAGCTCGCGGGTGTATTCCCTTGCCGCCTGGTTCACCTTCTCGTCCTTGCTCTTGTGCAGCAGCAGGTCGTAGCGAACACCACTGCCTATGAAGCTCTTCTTGATTCCCGGCAGGGCATCCACGGCATGGTAAATCTCCAGCAGCTTGCTATGGTCGGTATTGAGGTTCGGACAAATCTGCGGGTTCACGCACGATGGACGCTTGCACACCTCGCACGCCTTCTGGTTCTTGCCATGCATGCCATACATGTTTGCCGAAGGACCGCCCAGGTCGCTCAGATAGCCCTTGAAATCAGGCATTTCTATGATTTTCTTCACCTCTTTCAAGATGCTCTCCTTGCTTCGGCAAACCACGAACTTGCCCTGGTGCGCCGAAATGGTGCAGAACGAGCAACCGCCAAAGCAGCCGCGATGAAGGTTCACGGAGAACTTGATCATCTCGTAAGCCGGAATGGTCTTGCCCTTATACTTTGGGTGAGGCAGACGGGTATAAGGCAGGTCGAAGGCGGCATCCAGTTCCTCTGTTGTCATCAGCGGGAATGGTGGATTCACCACCACATACTTGCCGTCGGTCTCCTGTATCATGCGCTGGGCATGCATCTTGTTGGCTTCCTCCTCCAGATGGCGCACGTTCTCAGCCTGTCCCTTCTTGTTGTGAAGGCACTCCTCATGACTGTGCAGGATGATGTCATCGTCTTTGAATCCGCCCGGAATGTCCTTCTCCTTGCAGTAGAAAGCCACCTGCGGCATCTCGTGAATCTGGTCCATGGTCTTGCCTTCGGCGAAGGCGTTGGCAAGTTCCACGATAGAGCGTTCGCCCATGCCGTAGAGGATGAGGTCGGCACCCGAATCGCAGAGGATGCACTTGCGCAGTTCATCCTTCCAGTAGTCGTAGTGGCTGATGCGGCGCAACGACGCCTCGATACCGCCCAGTGCCACAGGTACGTCGGGATAGAGTTTCTTCAGTATCTGGGTATAGACGATAGACGGATAGTCGGGGCGCATGTCGTGGCGGGAGTCGGGACTGAAGGCATCCTCGCTGCGCATACGGCGGTTGGCCGTGTAGCGGTTTACCATCGAGTCCATGGCTCCCGGCGATACGCCGAAGAAGAGGCGAGGGCGACCCAGCTTCTTGAAGTCACGGAAGTCGCCATGCCAGTCGGGCTGGGGAACGATGGCTACGCGATAGCCGTTCGCCTCCAATATTCGTCCCAGGATGGCTGCTCCGAAGGATGGGTGGTCTACGTAGGCGTCACCCGAGAAGAGGATTACATCCAGTTCGTCCCATCCCCTGAGCTCGCACTCCTTCTTGGTTGTTGGCAGGAAATCTGTTAACTTATATTCCATTCAAAATGCTTTAATCATTTACTGCATCTGGCTCTGCATCAGCAGCTTCCTGTGCATCCTTCTTCTCCTTCCAATCCACGTAGAGCAATACGAGGTTGTGGAGTCCCAAAGCCTTCATGTTCTGGTTGTAGATCACGTCGAGGCAGAGGTCGAGCAATTCCTTGTCCTTGATGTCGCTGCTCTCCAGGAGGGCGCGTACATTGAACTTCAACTTGTCGAGCACTTCCTCGTCGATGATGCCGTTGCTATCTACGAGGTTGCGGAGCAACTGATACTTGTCAATAGTCTCTAAATGCTGGTCGCTCACTTCGATAGAGCGTGTGCCAGACTGGTTTGCTTGAATCTTATACATATAATTATTAATTTTAAATTATTCCGTCAGGAAATTGAGGATACCCAGCATGATGCTGTGGCGGGTCTTCTCGTCGCTGATGCACTCCAGCGGGATGCCCATGGTGAAGGTGCGGTAGCTGCTGCTCTTGTAGGCCACAGCCGCACTGGTGCCCGATAGGTATCGCATGGCGCAGAAGGCGGTGCTGCCCACCGGCTTGAGAATCTCGGGATGAGTGGCGGCATAGTGGCGGGCGTTCAGCTGATTGTAATAGCTGAATTCCTTGCCCAACCCCTCGATGATAGGGTCGGTGCCTACGATGCTGTCTCGCTCGGTGATGGTGGAATCCTCAGGGTTGATGTCCTGAACGATGAATTTCGTGCCCGTTGGCTCGTAATGCACCTTCAGGATGTCGCTCATGAAATTCTGTTCCTCTTCTGTCTGCATGTCGCTGCCGTTGTAGGAACCGCTTACCAGCAGTCTGCCGCCGTTCAGGGCGTAATATCTGATGCGCTTCTGCAGGGTTGGGGTAAAGGTTTTGAAGTACTGATGGGTGTAGCCATCGTTGCGCTCCAGTCCGTTGATGAGGTCAACCACCTGATAGTCGGTCATCTTCACCTTGCCCGATGCGATGGCTTCGCTTGAACAGCTGGCGATGCTGTATTTGTTGCTCGATGCGATGGCACGGGCATGTTCCTCGGTGTAGTTGAAGTCGTTGCCTGCCACAAACTGACCTGCCATCTCGTTGCCGCAATAGCCCAGTCCGCTGGTGGTTTCCAGGCCCATCTTGTTGATGTCGAACATCAGCTGCTTGCCGCTCCAGCCTGCCGTGAGCCCGTAGCTTACGCCCGGATCCTTGTCGAAGTCGAAGCCCTGGAAGGTGTCGTTATCCACCACCTGTGGCGAAGCCAGACGATGGAAATTGTTGACCACCAATACCTTTTGCGAGGCTGATGGATTGTAGAGGGCCGAGAGGGTTTCTGATGGGAAACTTTCGCCACCCTGGTTTACGGCTGCCACGCGGAAGTTGTAGAGCTTTCCCGGCTCCAGCTTCACGAAGTGCTGTGGCGAACGCACCAGGGTTCCGTTGTCGAATCCGCCGTTGCCCTCTGCCTTGTAAACGATGTAGCGGGTAGGCTTGGCGCTAGGCTCCAGCTTATCCAGTTGCGGGCTCCAGGTGAGTTTGGCGTATCCGAACTCATCTATCTCTACGCTGAAGTGGTTGGGCGCCAGTGGCTGCACCACATAATCCTCGCCGTGGTTGCTGTTCACGAATCTCAGGATAGTCTTGTAGATGGAGCGGGCGATGGTAAACTTGCCCATCGGATCCTGGGCGATGCGCATATCCGGGAAGCTCTGGTGAGAGAGCATTTCGAGGATAGCCGATGGCACTTCGGGCAGTCGGGTCTCAGAATAGTTGCGGTCCCAGAGGTATCGCTTGCCGAATGCACCAAAGGTTTGACTCATGTCTTCTACCAGATTGTCACGCAATGCTTTAGCGAAATCCTTTGAAGTGAATCTCGAAACTCCGCTATTGAGCATCCCGTCGTTGAAATCGGTGGTGCAGATGGCGAGTGCGCCCCAGGTAGATTTGCCGTCGGGATTGAAGCCTGCGTCGCTGTGCAGGGCGAGCGAGAGTTCTATCGGCACCTTCTTTCCGCTGAGGGCAGGCATGTATACGCTGCCTCCGCCCAGCCAGTTGGTCATCAGCGAACGGGTATTGATGTCGTCAGCATAGTCGTTCTTGCCTTGTCTGCCGCCATAGACCTTGTAGGGAGCGCCTGCCCACTGGGCGTAGTATCTGGCTCCCTCCAGGCATCGTGGCAGTCCGCTCACGTCGCCTCCGCGTTCTATGTTGCCCATGCCTCCGCCGAATCGTACGGCATCGGTGGTGACAACGCCTCTTTTGGAAGCCTGGTTGGTGCACACCACCCGGTTGAACTCGTTGCATCCCTTGTCGAAGTCGAAGGTTCCCAGATACACCCAGGTTCCGCCACCCATTCGCTGGTTCACGGTAAACTCGGTGGCCTGTCCCTTGTGGTACACGATGTATTTGGCATCGGGCACGCTCTTCGGCAGGGTCTGATAGCTTACGTATACGGCATATTTACCAGCCTCCTTGAATTTAGGCTGGTAGCTGACGAGGCTATATTTCTTCTTTTTCTTAGTGGCTTTGGCTTGTCTTACTGTACCCATGGTGAATGGGTTTTCTCCATCGCTATACAGGGTTTTGGCGTTGGCGAATCCCAGGGAGTCGCAATCCTTCCATTTCTTGGAGTTATCCACTTCGATGTAAGAGATGGATTTTCTGTCGTTGTTGTCGACGATGATTTCCTGTTGCTGCCAGTCGCGTTCACGAGGAGTGAAGACGATGGCTCCTGCATTCTGGAGCATGGGGATGAGATAGGGCACCACGATGGTCTGCGTAAAGAGGTCTTCGTTGGTGCAGAACAGGTTGGGGCGCTGCCATTTCCATCCGCGCTCCGCATCCCAATATCGTCCGTGAGAAGCCCACAATGAGAGGTGTCGGTTCTGCAAGCCGGCAGTCACGAAGTAGGGGCGGGAGCTGTTGAACACCCATGGGTCGTCATCGTATTCGATGTCTTCCCAAGCGTTGCTGTTGCCCTCGTCATATCGGTTTGCATTTTTGGCGGCAGCCTTTGCAGCGGCAGTTTTCGCCTTTTTGGGCGAGACTTTTGCAGCGGCAGTCTTCGCCATGCTTGGCGATGCTTTTGCTGCTGCATCAGCCTGGATTCCTGCTCCAGCCGGAATAAGCAAACTGCTTATCAGACAATATTTTATAATTCTGTTTTGTTCCACTTTTTAAAATCATATTCCATCAGTCGATATTTCCAATTGTGAACTTCTCGGGTTTCTTTCCTTTGAAATCCTTGAAGTAGAGCTTGATTTCCTTCATGTCCTTCTCCACATCTCCCGAAGGGATGATGACCTTGGTACACTGGATGAGCTTCTTCTCGTAATCCACACCGTAGAGGAGGATAGGGATGCCAGCCTTCAGGGCAATGAAGTAGAAACCCTTCTTCCATTCCGGATTGAGCGAACGGGTGCCCTCTGGCGTGATGCAGAGGCCGAAGGTATCTCGCTTGCGGGCAGTCTCGGCAAGATTGTCGGTCATGCTCGTATGCTTGCTTCTCCATACCGGCACACCGCCCAGCTTCCTGAAGATGGGACCCAGCGGCCAGAAGAACCACTCCTTCTTCATCAGGAAGTTGCTCTTGATGCCCTCAGCTCTGGAGAAGAGCAGGCCTATAATGAAATCCCAGTTGCTGGTGTGGGGAGCCAGGCAAATGATAAACTTCTTGGGATGGCCTACGGTTATATCCTTCTTCCATCCCAAGTGTTTGTATAATACCCACTGACAAATGTCTTTTATCATTCCTTATCGTTTGTTCTATATATATAAATAGGTGTATCTGCTAAAATCCTGTTATCCCAGGCTCAGCAATCCTCTTTATCCCAAGGTAGCAATCTGGTCGATAATCTCGCTCACCTGCTTGTTGAAGTCCTTGGTCAGGTTCTTGTAGTAATCACCCGCCTTGATGCCCGGCTCAGGATGAGACACTCTCTTGATGAAATCGTCGTTCACCATGACGATGGAAGAAAGGATTCCATCAACGTCGGCCTGCTGTGTGCCGTTGTACAAAGACGCTGCTACTGTCTCAGCGAAAAGCTCGCTGGTGATGTAGTTGATTGTTCGTTTTAAATCTCTTTTGTTAGCCATAATTCTTTTCTCTAAATTAATAATTGGTTGAAAACAATGCTCAAAGATAATAAAAATCTCTGGAAAAGCAATAGAAAATCAAAAAAAATATCTTAATTAACGCATTTTTAGCATTTTTCTTTCCGTATCTCGTAGAAAAACCTTAAATTTGCAGTGTTTTTGAAGTTTCAACTAATTAAAATATAAAAAGGAATTATGGAAAAAAGTGCATTGCAGATTGCAAGAGCGGCTTATCAGCCAAAGTTGCCAAAGGCTCTTCAGGGTCCAGTAAAGGCTGTTGAAGGTGAGGCAACACAGTCAGTAGGTAACCAGGATGAAATCAAGGCGTTGTTCCCTAACACTTACGGAATGCCTGTCATTACTTTCGAGGCTGGCGAGGCTAAGGAACTCCCTGCTTTCAACGTAGGTGTTATCCTCTCTGGCGGTCAGGCTCCTGGCGGTCACAACGTTATCTCTGGTCTCTTCGACGGCGTGAAGTCTCTCAACCCAGCTAACAAGCTCTATGGCTTCATCCTCGGTCCTGGTGGTCTCGTAGATCACAACTACATGGAGATTACTTCTGAGATCATGGACGAGTACCGCAACACTGGTGGTTTCGATATCATCGGTTCTGGCCGTACCAAGCTGGAGAAGGAAGACCAGTTTGAGAAGGGTATCGAGATTCTCCGCGAGCTCGGTATCAAGGCGCTCGTCATCATCGGTGGTGACGACTCTAACACCAACGCTTGCGTTCTCGCTGAGTACTATGCTGCCAAGAAGTATGGCGTTCAGGTAATCGGTTGCCCTAAGACTATCGACGGTGACTTGAAGAACGAGCAGATTGAGACATCTTTCGGTTTCGATACAGCCTGCAAGACTTACTCTGAGCTCATCGGTAACATCGAGCGCGACTGTAATTCTGCACGCAAGTACTGGCACTTCATCAAGCTGATGGGTCGTTCAGCTTCTCACATCGCTCTTGAGTGCGCTCTCCAGACTCAGCCAAACATCTGCTTGATTTCTGAGGAGGTAGAGGCTAAGGAGATGTCTTTGGATGACGTTGTAACATACATTGCTACAGCCGTAGCTAACCGTGCTGCTGAGGGCAACAACTTCGGTACAGTTCTCATCCCAGAGGGCTTGATTGAGTTCATCCCAGCTATCAAGAAGCTCATCGCAGAGTTGAACGAGGTTCTTACAGACCCTGCAACAGGCGAGAGCCGTGAGTTTGCTGGCGCTGAGGAGCAGATTGCATTCGTTAAGGGCGCTATCGCTAAGGATAACCTCGCTGTATTGGAGTCTTTGCCAGCTGACGTAGCTCGCCAGCTCTGCCTCGACCGTGACCCTCACGGAAACGTACAGGTTTCTCTCATCGAGACAGAGAAGTTGCTCTCTCGTATGGTAGCTGAGAAGTTGGCTGCTTGGAAGAAGGAGGGTAAGTTCGTAGGTAAGTTCTCTGCTCAGCACCACTTCTTCGGTTACGAGGGACGTTGCGCAGCTCCTTCTAACTACGATGCTGACTACTGCTACTCACTCGGTTTCAACGCTTCACGCCTCATCGCTAACGGCAAGACCGGTTAC
>CAKQCH010000013.1:0-36855 GCA_934216735.1 uncultured Prevotella sp. | reverse complement strand
GAGATACTCCGTGCGCTCGAATTACTAGAAAAGTATCAATATTAATATAAGGAGGACGCTATATGAAAGTTTTAATGTTTGGCTGGGAGTATCCTCCTCATGTATTTGGTGGCTTGGCTACTGCCAACTTTGGTATCACTCAGGGCTTGCATGCCCAGGGTGATGTTGATATTACGCTGTGTCTGCCTCATCCTTTCGGTGATGAGGACCGCAGTGCATGTAAATTTGTGGCTATGAACAGTGTGCCTATCGCCTGGCGCGACGTCAATCATGACTATGTGCAGCAGCGTGTGGGCAACATCATGAATCCTGATGACTATTTCCGCTATCGTGACCACATCTATGCCGACTTTAACTATATGAATGTGAATGACCTCGGCTGTATGGACTTTGCCGGTGGTTATCCATCTAATCTCCACGACGAGATCAACAACTACAGCATCATTGCTGGCGTTGTAGCCCGTAGCGAAGAATTTGATATCATCCATGCTCATGACTGGCTGACATTCCCTGCCGGCATCCATGCCAAGAGAGTGAGCGGCAAGCCTCTGTGCATCCACGTGCATGCTACTGATTTCGACCGCAGCCGTGGTAAGGTGAACCCAACCGTGTATTCTATCGAGAAGGATGGTATGGACAATGCCGATTGCATCATGTGTGTATCTGAGTTGACCCGCCAGACTGTGATCAACCAGTATCACCAGGATCCACGCAAGTGCTTTGCCATGCACAATGCAGTGTATCCATTGAAGCAGGAGTGGCAGGATATCCCACGTCCAGACCATAAGGGTAAGGAGAAGGTGGTAACCTTCTTGGGACGTCTCACCATGCAGAAGGGTCCTGAGTATTTCGTTGAGGCTGCTAATATGGTATTGCACCGTACCCGCAACGTGCGTTTCTGTATGGCAGGTTCGGGCGATATGATGGACCAGATGATTTATCTCGCAGCCGAAAGAGGCATTGCCGACCGTTTCCACTTCCCGGGCTTCATGCGTGGTAAGCAGGTATATGAGTGCCTGAAGGATAGCGATGTATATGTGATGCCATCCGTGAGTGAGCCTTTCGGTATCTCTCCTCTGGAGGCGATGCAGTGTGGCACACCTACCATTATCTCTAAGCAGAGCGGTTGTGGAGAAATCCTTACCAACTGTATCAAGGTGGATTACTGGGATATCCATGCCTTGGCTGATGCCATCTACAGCATCTGCCACAACGAGAGTCTGTTTGACTATCTCTCGGAGGAAGGTAGAAAAGAGGTGGACCAGATTACCTGGGAGAAAGTGGGAGCTCGCATCAAGAATCTCTATCTCAAGACTTTGGGATGGAATTAGTGGGCAATTAATAATTAAAAATTAATAATTAATAATTATGAAAACAATTTGTTTATATTTCGAGATACATCAGATTACCCATCTGAAACGCTACCGCTTCTTCGATATCGGTACTGATCATTATTACTATGATGATTATGAGAATGATCGTAGTATCAATGAGATTGCGGAGCGTTCCTATATGCCTGCCTTGAATGCCATTCAGGAAATGATAGAGAAGAACGGCCAGTACTTCAAGGTTGCCTTCTCTCTCTCTGGTGTGGGTATGGAGCAGTTGGAACTCCATGCTCCTCAGGTCTTGGAGAAGTTGCAGGAATTGAATAAGACCGGTTGCGTGGAGTTCCTCGCAGAACCTTATTCTCATGGTCTTGCTTCCTTGGTCAACGAGATGAGCTTCAAGTCAGAGGTAGAGCGCCAGTGCACCAAAATTGAGGAATATTTCGGCAAGAAGCCTACTGTGCTCCGTAACTCTTCTCTCATCTATAGCGATGAGATTGGTGCCGAGGTAGCTGATATGGGCTTCATCGGTATGCTTACCGAGGGTGCTAAGCATGTGTTGGGTTGGAAGTCACCTCACTATGTTTATCATTGTGCGATGAATCCAAAACTCAAGCTCTTGCTCCGTGATATCCGTTTGAGCGACGATATCTCTCTCCGCTTCTCTAACAGCGATTGGGAGGGCTATCCACTCTTCGCTGATAACTATATGAACGAAATTGCCGCCACACCACAGGAGGAGCAGGTAATCAATATCTTCATGGAGTTGTCTGCTTTGGGCATCGCTCAGCCTCTGTCAAGCAATATCCTCGAGTTTATGAAGGCTTTGCCTCAGTGTGCTAAGGATCGTGGCATCACCTTCTCTACTCCTACAGAGATTTGCCAGAAGATGAAGTCTGTAGGCGAGATCAACGTGCCTGATACATTGAGTTGGGTAGATGAGGAGCGCGATGTAAGCTCTTGGCTCGGTAACCCGATGCAGCGTGAGGCTTTCAACAAGCTCTATAGCGTAGCCGACCGTGTTCGCATTGCCAATGACCCACGTATCAATCAGGACTGGGATTATCTGCAGGCAAGCAATAACTTCCGCTTCATGACCACCAAGCCAAGCAACGTAGGTTTGGATCGTGGCATCTATTCTAGCCCATTCGATGCATTCACCAACTATATGAATATCCTTGGTGACTTCATCTCCCGAGTAAACAACCTTTATCCTACTGAGGTGGATAATGAGCAGTTGGAGGGACTTCTGACTACCATTACCAACCAGGATCAGGAAATCGAGATGCAGGATAAGGAGATTACCCGTCTTCAGGCTAAGATTGAGAAGATTGAGGCAGAGGTAGCTAAGCTCCGTGGTGAGAAGGCGACTAAGGCTTCAGCTAAGAAGCCTGCAGCAAAGACAGCTGCCAAGCCTGCAGCCAAGAAGACTCCTGCCAAGAAGACAACAAAGGCTGAGCCTACAGAAGAAAAGAAGGATTAGATTTTAGATTACTCATAACTATTAATCCCCCTCGCTGCATTGGTTTGCGGTGAGGGGGATTTTTTATTTCCCAAAAATATATACATTGATCATAACGAATCCGAAGGAAGCGTTATTTTTCAAAGTGAATCCAGTCGATATCGAAGAAGGCTGCATCGTTCTTCTTGGCTGTGCGGGTATTGAAGAAACCGAGTTTCGCTCCAATCCACTTGCCTTCACGCACGGTAAACGGATTGCCTATCTTGATGAACTTCTTGCCATCCAAGCTGTAGCTCCATTCTGCGATGGCCTGTATCTGGTTGGCGATGCCCTTGCTGTGTACTTTTACACGAAGCCATACGTCCTGTGTGGCGATGCGGGATGACGGGATGTCATCTACAGCATATTTCACGGTGTAAGGCTGAGGCTGCTTGCTGGTCTTGATGGCAATCTGTTCTACCACTTTCTCAGCTTTTCCCTTCTCAGCCTTCTCGCAGGTTACATATTGCAATACAACACCTTCTTCCTTGGTATCAACAAACTTGAGGGCTGCATAGTCCATGCCCTGCATAATCATACCGGCGCTTTCGCCCAGTACCTTATCTTTCTCCTTGTAAGCCTCTGTGCGGTTAGGAATGAACTTCACCTTGGCTGTGGCAGTGAAGTTCTCTGTAGGGAGCTTCTGGAGCAGCAGGTTAGGCAAATCATACAGGTTCTTCACATCTGCAGCCTGCTGCACGCCATAGAGGCGCAGCTTGGAGTTCTTGGCATCGCAAAAGTACCAGTACTGACTGTAAGGACCGTTCCACTGCCATTGCAGACCGAGATCTATGCTGTTGAAATCATCCGATTCCTTAGGCTGGAAGTTTCCGCTTGATGGCAGGTTTGGCTTCTTCCATTGCTGAACAGGGTCGCCGCAGCCGTTGCCATCCTTGTCGTCACCGATAACGAGCCAGTCGTTCACCCATTTGGCGGGTTGCAGATGAACCACACGCCCATAGGCGTGCTTATCCTGGAAATGGAGGAACCAGTCCTCTCCGTTCTGGGTATCTACCCAGGCACCCTGGTGAGGACCGTTTACCTTCTTGTTCTTTCCCTGTGCCATGCCCACATACTCCTCGTAAGGACCGTATGGATTCTTGGAACGCAGTTCCACCTGCCAGCCATACTTCACTCCGCCCGCAGGACTCATGATGTAATAGTAGCCGTTGCGCTTGTAGAACTTGGTTCCTTCAATGGTTGGTTGGTCTTCGTGACCATCATATACGATGCGTGAAGGACCGATAACCTTGGTTCCGTCAGGTGACATCGGAGCTACGAAGAGCACCGATTTGATGCCGGCTCTAGAACCGGCACAACCATGCGAAAGATAAGCCTTTCCGTCTTCATCCCACAGCGGGCAGCAGTCTATCAAACCTTTTCCCTTCATCACCCAGGTGATAGGCTCCCAAGGACCACGAGGATCTTGTGTCTTGGTCATGAAGAGCCCCTGGTCTGGATCGCCGCAATAGATGTAGAACCATCCGTCGTGATAGCGGATAGAGGGTGCCCACACATAGTTGCCATGCTGAACTTTCTTGCGCCAGTCCAAGTCTGTGCCCTGATACTCTGGCAATACAGGATAGTCATCGAGTAGTGCCGCACCGATAATCTCCCAGTTTACCAAGTCGGTGCTGTGCAGAATCTGCAAGCCTGGGAAACACTGGAAGGAAGAGGAAGTCATGTAGTAGTCATTACCCACGCGACATACGTCTGGGTCAGAGTAGTCGGCGTCAATCACCGGGTTGCGATACATTCCGTTCTTCACGTTCGGATTCCATGTATGTGAAGCAGCCTTCTGTGCGTTGACTCCCATCGCTGTGAGTGGAGAGCTCAGAGCGATGGTTGCGAGAAGGCACAGGAGTGAATGAGATTTTATTTTCATTGTTACCGATAATTTTTAAGTAAACTATTCCGTTACCTATTTTTAAGTAACTTATTTAGTTACGTATTTCTTGTTGTTGAAAACGTAGATACCTTTGTTGAGGCTCTTCAAATCATCAGCCTTAGCATTGCTCTTTACCACTCTGCCGCTTAAGTCGTAAACGTTGTTGTTGGCTGGCTGGGTGATGGCTGTTATATTCTTGATGCCTGTAGATGTCTCTGTATAGAGTGTGAACTGCAAGATGCACTGTTTTACCTTTGGAGTGAAAGTAAGCGTGTGTTCTACTGGTGAGTTAAATTCCACTGTATATTTCTGCACGCTCTTATCTTTTGGGAAGATATAGGTGTCAGCATCATAGCTTGTACCATTGATCTCACCGATATAGGCATCATCAGTATCATAGTTGTTGCGTCCTTCGATATCCATCTTGGTAATCTTTACACCATCAGGAATGATGATGGTGTATTGATTAGCGCTATACTTGATATAAGTAGTACCTGAACCGACATCGTATGACTTTCCCTTCTCATTGCTGATAGCGAAGCCATTGTTGAAAGAACCGGCTGTCTTATCAGTCAAAGTCTTTGAGTTCAAGGTGAAAGGACCCTTTGTGTCTGTTATGGTAGAACCTGTAGAGGTAGCACCGCACTGGTCATCCCAGGTAGAATCAAACTTCTTGAGCCAGATAGAACCGCTGCTCACGGTAATCTTAGAGTTGTTCTTGAACACGAGATTATCTACGAAGCGGATGTCGATGCCCTTCTTGGCTGAAATCTGCACGTTGTCGAGTGTCACGTTCTTGATGTGGCTCTCTGGGCGACCCACCAGGAAGATGGCGTTGCCATCGCAAACATCTGTGGTCTTCACGTTCTGGAGCAGAATGTCGGTGTAGGTTGGGGTAGTGCTGTCCACAGCTCTTGCATTTGCCTTATCTACGGCAGGATCGCTGTTGTAGTTCTTGTCGTAGAAGCAGTCGATAGAGAATGGATTCTTCACGTTGGTCATGGTGAAGTTGGTGAACTTCCAGTCTTCCTCGCCACCGCCGCGCAGTGTCACCTTGTTGGTTGTATTATCTACATCTTGACCAGTCTTCATGCGGATACCCGCTGTAGTACCGTTCATGGTGATGTTATCGAACCATACATGCTTGATGTTTTCTGTATAGCTACCGATAGAAGCACCGTGACCCGTTCCGAAGTAGCAGTTCCAGACATGGATATACTGTGCGTCGTTGTCGCATACTACGTTGTCATCGCCGTTGCTGATGTTACAGTTGTAGATATTCACGTATGGTCCCCAGATAGAGATACCATCGGTGTTGTGCGATGCCTTGCCATTGCCAGCTTCAGATGAAGGTTCGCTGATGGTTACATCATGGATGGTAGCGTGGCTAGCCTTACCGCTGTTGCTGATGGTGATGTTCACACCTGGAGTATTCTGAATCTTGAAGTTGCGGAGCAGGAAACGCTTGCCCTGTTCGAAGCGGATCATTGCGCCCGGATTGAAGGTTTCTCCATTCTCTCTAGCGAGCCACCAGCGTGCACCCTGTCCGTCGATGATGGAAGTTTCACCTTCGCCCTCGATAACAACGTCGGTAACGTTCTTGCCCTTGTTCTTTCCGCCGATGAATACAATCTTGGTGTTAGGCGCCTTGCCGTATTCCACGAGTTTCAGGGTGGCACCTGCGCAAAGGTGAAGGATGGTCTTCGCCTTGATGCTGAGCACCTCGGTCTGGCTGGTCATCTGGTCTGTGCTACCAAACATCCAGGTACCTGCAGGTATGACGACCATACCACCGGTAGAAGGCACAGCATCAAGAGCCTTCTGGATAGCCTTGGTATTATCTGCAGCAGATGTAGAGGCACCATAATCCTTGATGTTAAACGTGTTTGCCGAAGTGATAGCAGGCAACTGTGGCAAGTTAACTGCTGTCCAACCCGCAGGGGTGTTCTGTGCATTCTGCTCAGCAGTGATGCCTGCAAAAGTTTGTGCCTTGGCAAAGAAAGGCACTGCCATGAGTGCAGCAAGCACAATGGTTTTAATCATTTTTCTATTCATATTTTTTAGGTTTAAATACTTTTTGGCAAAGTTACTACTTTTCTGCCGATTACCGTAACATTCAGTGTGTAAAAACCACGAAAACGATTACGCAATTTATCTGCTTTGTCTAGGATAGAAAGCAAAAAGTGCAATGCTTATATGAAGCATTGCACTAGATTTCTTATTATTTCAATTTCTTGATATCTTCAATAGATAGGCCTGTTGAATTAGCTATGATATCCAAAGGGGTGTTATAGTCCAGAAGCTTCTTGGCAATTTCCAGGCCTTTCTTTTTTTCTCCTTCTTTCATTCCTTTCTCCATTCCTTCTTTCATTCCTTCTTTCATTCCTTCTTTCATTCCTTCTTTCATTCCTTTCTCCATTCCTTCTTTTATTCCTTTGTTAACGGCATGCTCAAGTGCGGCATAATTGTCCCACATAACCATCATGCTGTTATCATATTTTTCCTGTTCTTCTTTTGTCAGGGTCTTGGAGTCGGCAATTTCTGCCAATCTCTTGAATATCTTATGTTGAGCCTCAAAAGGCATTAGTTCTAAAGTCTCCATATGCTTTAAATTATAAATCCAACAATCAAAAAACGTAGTACATTCTGCTTCTTTCTTTTTAAAAAGAGGCATCACTAAGTAGATAAAACGGATTTTGTTTGAATAAACTACTCCGCTTTCCTTATCTGCCAGCACAACATCTGTTCTGAACTTCTTTGGCGTATTTTCATCTACATTAAAGTTCATGAAGCAGACTACATAAACAGGCGTGAGATGATAATCCCATCGTCCTTTTATGCCTTGATCTACTATCGTTTTTGATGCATAGTAAAGAGAACGGTCTATGAAGTAGGGCTGACTCTTGTTTTGCATCTCAACAATAATGTGCTCACCTGTGTCAGTTTCGCAAAAGACGTCGTAGATGATACCTCGCTGGTCTTTTGTTTCTGGCAACATCTCTTTGTCCTTAAACTTCACGTCCTTGATGTGCTGTTCTCCTAGGAGAAGTTGGTTTAAGAACTCTATCAGCAAGTCCTTGCTGTATTCCTGGCCGAAGATTCGTTTGAACGACCAGTCTGTGAATGGGTTGATGTATCTTGCCATATCTTTGCGATTTTATGTTCACGCTGCAAAGATACGCTTTTTATTCGTAACTTCCAAGAAAAAAACAAAAAAGTTTTAGGTTCGTAGAGAGAGGGAGATAAACAAGAAAAGTGCAACGCCTAATGTGGGCATTGCACTTTTCTTAAATTTATTATGAGATGTTAATCCTAGTGGATTAATCCTCTACAACATACCAGCGTGGGTCACCTGCCTTTTCCTTCAATGTACCAGCCTTGATGGTAAAGTCGCCGTTAGCTGGGTCGGTGAACAACTGGGTAGAGCTGAATTCTGTATCATTCACGCCCTTAATCACCTTGAAGAAGTCTGTTGTTCTGAAGCTGTTAGCTACAGTAGCAGGAGTCTTGCTTCTGATGTTCTTGTTGGTAGCCTCATCTGCACTCTTACCGAAGATACAGTTCTCAATAGTGAAGGTGTTTGGTCCGAATGTATCAACGTTGAAGTCAACGAAGTACTGACCATTACCGTTACAGTTGTAGAATGTACTGTTCTTGATGGTGATGTCCTGCATATCCGTCTGCTTGCTGAAGATAAATACCTTACCGGTTACACAGATGCTGTTGAATGTACAGCCGTCAATTTCAACATTATCTACATGACCAGCTCCGCTTCCTGCATCAACGTGGATGAAACCATAACCTGCGCAGAGGTTGGTGAAGATGCTGTTCTTCAAAGTCAGCTTGCCGATAGACTTGGCATCACTTCCCTGAAGGCGGAAGAATGATGTCTTGAGGTTGCTAACCTCGCAATCCTCCATAGAGAACTCGCTTACGGTACAAGCCTTGCTCTGATTGATGAAGTAACCAGCACCATTCTCTTCCAACTTCACGTTCTGGAACTTGATGAATGCATGAGAACCTGCAATATCGAAGTTCTTGTCGAGAGTGATGGTTGGAGCCTCGCCACCAGCCAAACCGAAGAATGTAACAGACATTCCGTCTGGGATGGTTACGTTGGTCTTGCCGCCGTCTGAATCATTTGTACCGTAGAGAGCTACCTTGGCACCAGCAGGAATACAGATGGTTGCGCTATAGTTGGTCTCGTTTCCAGCTTCAGCCTTTGCCTGTTCAGCAATCTCGTCGATAAGAGTCTGCGAGATGACTGTTACATCGCTGGCAAGTGTATACTTGATGCTGGCTGCTGGAGGAGCTGCTGGAGTTGTAACCTGCAACTGACCACGCTTTACATCATTCTTATAGATAGTGATGGTATAAGTGCTTGTTGGCTTCAAGCCGGTAAGGGTATATTTACCAGCAGCTTTTTCCTCATCAGTCAAATTGATGGTCTGGATGTTCTCTGCATCGTTAGCGTTGACATAAGTGATGTGAGTAACCACAGCACCTGGAGTCCAGCTCAAGTTCACGTGATCCTCGAAGAGGTCGGTTGCCTCTACGTTGTTGAAGATTTGCTCAGCCTTGGTCTTGAAAGATGAACCATCCTTATAGTAAACCCACTTAGACTCGTTGGTAGTTGAAGACATAGCTTTTACACGCATATAGTACTTGCTGTCTCCATCGAGATCAGAGAGAACCACAGGAGAAGAAGTCAAGGTCTTATCCTCACCATATTTGATGATGTTGGCATTCTCAACACCCTCGTAAAGAGAGTCCTTGCTTACCTCGAATACATAATACTCTGGTGCAGGAACTGCTTTTGATGTGAAGGCAGTGAATGTAACCGTAGCTGATGTTTCGGCAGTTTCAACGGTGATTTTGTCACCGTTGAGACCGAACAATCTTGACAGGCTGCCATCTACGTCCCAGTCATTGCCATCGGTACAAGAAGTAGCCGACAGAGCCAATGTCATCATAGACGCTGTGCCCAATATGTTTTTAATGCTCTTCATTTTCTTGTCTTTTTTGATTAAAGATGAATTAGTCTGCATAACCATAAGAGTTGTGAATCTTACCGTTGGTTGCAGAGATGGTTGTTGAAGCGATTGGCATGAGGTAGCGGTTCTTCACTGCTACATCTTCGCCAACCAGACCGCTGCTGATAGATGGCAGGTTTACGTCAACCTGTGTATCATTACCTGTATCCAACTTAGCTGCACCGAATGAGTCGATGCTGTCATCGTAGTCAGCAGATGTCTTTCCGGCAGGAATACCATACCATGTTACGCTTGAGAAGTCAATCTTGGTTTTCTTCTCATCCAGGTAGTTGAAGTAGATGGTCTTCTGGTAAGTACCGTCTGAAAGTTCAGCCAGGTAAGTCTGCTTGAACTCATTGATCTTCTCTACGAGGAGGTTCCAGCGAATCAAGTCGTACTTGCGGATACCTTCACCGGCAAACTCCCACATGTTCTCCTGAACGAGCGCATTGAAGAATGCGTCCTTGTCAGAAGCGATGTTGTTGACGTAAGCCTTGGCATCGTTCTTGTCATCCTTGTTGAAGGCACGTGTGTGAACTGCTTCCAGAGCCTGGCGGGCTGTCATGCCGTTTGCTGAACCTTCGTAGTTGGCATCTGGATTACCGGCCAATTCGTTCATGCACTCAGCATAGTAGAGCAATACCTGAGCATAGCGCATCTTTACAGGGTTGATACCTGTAGTGTGCTTAGCTGTAGCCTTCAGGTTGTTCTGCAACCAGGTGTTGTTCATCTTGCGGGCATCCCACTTTCCAACATACATAGCGAAAGGAGCATTCTTAATCATGCTCTCTATGGTGTTGCTGCCATCCTGCTTGATTTCGAAGTTAGCGCAAGTGATGTCGCGGCGTGTATCCTTCTTGTCGTAAGAATAGAGCAGAGGTGCTGTAACCTTCATCTTACCAGATGAGTTGCCGTAGCCATATTCTGTTGTAACACCATTCAGGCGGACACCTACTGTGTAACCCAACTCTCCTGTTACGTTCTCTCCGAAAGGAATCTCGAAGAGGTTCTCGTGGTAAGTCTTGTCGAGAGAGAGCTGGTTAATCAAGTACCACTCGTTCTCGAAAGATGGGTTGAGGTTGTGAGTATTGTCGTTGATGATAGCTGACCAGTGATTCAGGGCACGCTCATAGAGAGCCTTGCGGTCTGCTGCACCTGGGCGCTGTGTTGGATAGGTAGCATCGCTGTAAGATGCAGTCTCATATCCGTCCTTTGACTTCTCACGGATGGCGTAGCCGGCGCGTGTCATGGCAATCTGTGCCAGGAGAGCGTGAGCATAACCCTTGGTTGTGCGCTCTGTGGTATAGCCTGATGCCTGGTCTGCCCATGGCAAGTACTCGATAGCCTCATCCAGGTCGTTCATCAGGGAATCCATAATCACGTCGCGGTCGGTCTTCTCCAGGTAGGCGTTGCTCAAGTCAGACTTTGATGCCTCTCTCTTGAATGGAATATCACCAAAGATACGAACCAGGTCGAAGTAAACCATGGCGCGGATGGTGAGTGCTTCGCCGAGGCTGCGCTCCATAGACTTCTGGTTAGCACCGCCGGCAGTGAATGTAGCACTGCTGCGGATACCCTCGATAATCTGGTTGGCATCCTCGATGATACCGTACTCGGCATCCCATACACCGCTGATCTTGCTCCATCCCGGGTCCATGTTATAGTTCATGTTACCACGTTCACTTGAGGTGTTGGTAGCATTACTTCCAAGACCGTCAATCAATTCGCAGTCGCTGTTCAGGTTCCATACGATAGACAGGTCCTGTGCGTAGGTACGGTCCTGAGCCATTCCGCCATAGAGCTTATTGACGCGAAGATTGGTATAATAAGGTGAGGCGTAAGTATTCTCAGCAGTCATCTCTGATGGAGAGGTCTGATCCAGGAAGTCTGAGCATGAAGACAATCCTAATACGCCTGCCAATGCAAATGCATATAATATCTTGTTCATTGTTATTATCTTATAAAGTTTTAGAATGTAACGTTAATACCACCTACGAAGGTGCGGCTCTTTGGATAAGCTGCATAGTCGATACCTGGGGTCATTGGGTTCTTCTTAGAACTTGTATCAACCTCTGGATCGTAGCCTGAGTAGTTGGTGAAGCAAAGCAGGTTGTAGCCGGTGAAGTAGATGCGTACGTTTTGGATGTAGCACTTGTTTACCCACTTCTTTGGCAAGGTGTAACCCACTGTTACGTTCTGCAGACGAAGGAATGATGCATCCTCTACAGCATAGCTGATGAGCTGCATGGTTGATACGCCGGCAGGATTGTAGATATTGGCGTTGGCATTAATCTCGTTCAAGCGGTTCATCACATTCTCTACACCACCATACTCTGCGATGAGGCTAGATGATGGGCGACCGATGTTGTTACCGTTGGCTGGGTCAATCCAAGTATAGCGGTTGCCTACGTTGAAGTCATCCACCAGGTTGTAGTTCTTGGCAGAACCTGCGTAGAATGCGTTGGCAAGCTTGGTACCGTTCACCAGCTTGTTGCCCAGTGAGTAGTTGAAGAACAGGTTGAAGTCGAGGTTACCAACGTGACCGTCGAAACCGAAACCACCCGTTGTGGTAGGTACGGTGTTACCCAGACGCTGCTTCACTGCATCACCATTCTCGTCAACTTCTACCTTGGCAACGCCTGGATAGAGGTTACCGCCGAAGAGCTTGTAGCTGTTGTCCTTAACGCCTTCTGCCAATGCCCAGGTTCCGTTTTCTTTCAATACCAAGTCACCCTTGCCTGTTGCTGCATCAAATACGGTGTAGAAACCGTTGCTCTTGTAGCCCCAAAGCTCACCGAGGCGACCGCCTTGCTCTACGCGGAAGTCTTCATACTTGGCGATGGTAGAACCACTCCAGTTAGAACTCTGCCATGGGTTCTCCATGTTCAACTCATCAATCTTGTTCTTGTTGTAAGATACGTTGAAGTTGAAGTTCAAGCCGAAGTTCTTCTTTTCTACGATCACTGCATTGAGCGCCAATTCAACACCCTTGTTAGAGGTCTTACCGAAGTTCTGGAACTGGTAAGAGTAACCTGTGTTGGCAGGGATGATGCTCTGCATCAAGAGGTCCTTGGTTGTATTCCAGTAGAAGTCCAATGTACCGCTGAGGCGACCATTGAAGAAACCATAGTCGATACCGAAGTTACGGGTCACTGTGGTTTCCCACTTCAAGTCTGGGTTATAGAGATATTTACCATGCTCAAGCATTGAAGCTCTGTTCTCATCGAAGAATGGAGCCTTTGATGTGTTGTCTGCCATAGTGTAGGTGGTAGTCAACAAACCAGAGTTGATACGGTTGTTACCTGCAGTACCGAAGCTCAGACGAGCCTTCAAGTTAGAGAGCCAGCTTGAAGCACCCTTCAGGAATTCCTCGTCAGACATACGCCAAGCCAAGGCTGCTGATGGGAAGAGACCCCAACGGTTGTCCTTGCCGAACTTGCTGGAACCATCGGCACGAAGAGTAAATGTTGCCAGATACTTGTCGTTGAGCGTATAGTTGATACGGCCGAAGTAAGAGAGAATGTTCTCCTCAGCCTTGATATTACCCTCGTTAGGAAGTGCTGTACCTGCTGCAGTGTTAGCCAATACCTCGTTCAATGTGAATGAAGTAGGGAAGGCTACAGAAGTATTGGTACGGGTTACGTCCTGACTGCTGCTCCACTCCTGACCTACCAATACATTGATGTGGTCACGACCATGGAAGAGCTTCTTGTTGTCGTAAGTCAATGTATTTGCATTACGCCAGTTCTTGTTCTCCAAGCGTACGAACTGAGCCTGTGGCTGACCATTGTAACCATACTTAGAGTTGGTGGTTGCGTTAGAACCCCAAACCTGGTCGGTATTGTTGTACTTCCAGCCATAACCGAACTCAGAACGGAATGTGATATTCTTGAATGGCTTCCAGTTCAAACCTACGTTGTAATTCTGCTGGAAACGTTCCTGGTACTTATAGGTATCGGTGATACGCTCTGTTGGGTTACGGCGTGTAGATGTGCTGTTATCCTCATCATCGTCAGATGTGCCAGAGAGAGGCTCTACCGGGTTCCATCTTACGGTGTTGGCAACAACTGAGTTTGCTGCACTCGACTCGTTGGTATCTGCACCACCATTCAAACCATCCAGCTTGGTGAAAGCCATACGGCCATTGAAGTCGAGAGACAACCATTTGTTCAAGTTGGCATTAATCTTGGCGTTAACATTGTTCTTGGCATAGCCAGAACCCTGCATGATGCTCTTCTCATCGTTGTGAGAGAAACCGATGTTGTACTTGATATCCTTGGTACCACCGCTTACGTTCACGTTATACTGCTTCTGGTTACCTGTACGACCGAATACCTCATCCTGATAGTCACGTCCTTCGATAGACTTCCAGATGTCGAGGTCGTTGTAGTTACCATAGTCTGTGCTACCCAACTCATACTGGTAGTATGCATAGTCGTATGGAGACATAGTCTTCACCAGCTTAGATACCTTCTTATAGCCGAGAGATGCATTGAAGTTTACCTGAGTCTTGCCCTCAGAACCGCTCTTGGTTGTAACGATGATAACACCATTAGCACCACGGGCACCATAGATAGCTGTAGAAGAAGCATCCTTCAATACGTCGATGCTCTGAATCTCGCTAGGAGCGATGTCGCTGATAGAACTTACTGGGAAACCGTCTACGATGTAGAGAGGTGAGTTGTCCTGTGAAAGAGAACCACCACCACGCACACGAATCTTCACGTCAGCGTCTGGTGAACCCTCAGTGGTGGTGATGTTTACACCCGCCATCTTACCGGTCATCGCCTCGCTCACGTTAGATACAGGAATGTTGGCAATCTGCTTGTCGCTGATAGAAGATACAGAACCTGTGAGGTCCTTCTTTCTAACTGTACCATAGCCGATTACAACCACATCATTGAGGGTGGTATTGTCATCCTCAAGCTTGATGTCAATCGTTTCTTTACCTGCAACGCTTACTTCCTTAGCTTTCATACCAATGTATGAAATCTTCAGTTTCTTGCTCTTGCCTTTTAAGTTTACTGTGAAGTTACCGTCAATGTCGGTCACGCCACCATTGCCAGCTACACCTACCTCCATGACAGATGCGCCGATGATTGGCTCGCCCGTATTGTCAGTAACAACTCCTTTTACCGTTTGCGCAGAGACGCTTGTTACCATGAACATGAGCGCACCTGCAAGCGCAATCTTCTTTCTGTTATAATTACCAGACATACACTTATAGGTTAGATAATTCTATAATTAAAAATTTGTTTCTTAATCTCGATTTACACATTTAAGTAGATTAAAACTACGAGGCAGGAAAGTCGGCTTTTTGTAGCCTCGATTCATGCACGTGTTGTTTTTTCCGTGTGCAAATATAGATAAAAAAATCGAATTACGTGGTAAAAAGAAGCAAAAACATTACGTAAACGTTTGCTAAAATGTGTATTTTAACATAAAATCCCCTAAAGAATGCCTTTTGGGGCTATCCTTTAGGGGAATCGGACTCAGGATGATTCCTGAGTTTTTTCATCTCTCTTTTACTTATAAAATCATCATGTTTGGGGGTGTTCTGCAACTTGATGGCCTATTATTTCACTACCATCTTTGTTGCCTGCTTGCTGCCGTCGGCCAGGGTCTTTACCACGATGTTGATGCCCTTCTGAAGACGGTTCTGCTGCATGCCGCTTACTCCGAAGATAGCGGTCTTTACGGCTGCACCGTTTTCTGTGGCTGCGTGGATGTCCTTGATGCCGGTGGCAACTGATGTCACCTCGCCGAAACCACCCATCTGGTTGGCTGCACGAACGGTGAATTTGCCTGTAGCACCTTCCAGGTTGAGGCTGTTTTCACCAGTCAGGGCGAAGAACTCGCCATCCTTCAATACGATGTACATCTGTGCATCGCCTGTCCATGAAAGCTTGCCGTCTGCCTCAGTTGCTTCACCTGCAGTCTGCTGTGCCGCCAACTTGGCTGGTTCCCACTCGCCGAATACATTCTCCAGGGTGTAAGCAGCTGCTTCATCAGTAGTGAGAATGATGTTCTCCTCGTCCTTCAATACCTTGCCGTCTGATGCCTTGAACACTACCTTCTTCTCTGCAGGAGAGAATACGTTGCCTTCTGCATCCTTCAATACGTCGAGGCGGAACTTGTCTGCCATAGCATCGCCCATCGCATTGATGGTGAAGTAAGCAAACTTGTTGTCGTCGTTCAGAATCTCATCCTTCTGGTTCACGGTGGTGTTGAGCCAGGTAAGACGGGTGATGTTGTTCCATGAGCGGCCCAGGCTGAATGCTGCAGCCTTGTTCTCGATGGTGCAATCCTTGAAGATGTAACCCCATTCGCTCTTGCTGTTAGGAGCAGCAATCACATCCTCACCGTTCTTTTCGCCTTCCTTGCGGCTCTCGTTTACGAAGAGTACACGGTTGAAGTATACGTCGCCGCCACCACAAACATAGTCCACGGTGCCGTGAATCTCAGAATCCTCAAAGTAGAACTGTCCCTTGCCGTTTGGCTCATTACTATAATAGGTGTCCTGGTAAGAGAGCATCTTCACGTTCTTGCAGATGGTCTGAGTACCCTTGTCCTGGAGGCAGACAGCACGACCGGCTGAACCGCTCTTGTAGTACTCCAGTGCATTCTGCAGGGTGATGTCCTGCATATAGAGATTGTTACCTGTGTTGAGAAGGGTAGCGGTGGTACCGATTCCCTCGTTCTCTACGGCAGGCTTGTTTACGATGATGGTCTTGTCCATGCTCTCACCTATGATGGAAATGTTGTTTCCGCTGATGTTGGTGAGGCACTGGTCGCCCAGATTGTATGTGCCGTTAGGCAGGAAGATGAACGAGCGGGCTGCGTCGGCAGCAGCGTTGGCGCCGTTTACTACTTCCAGTGTGGTGATGAAGCTCTGTGCGTCACCAGCCTTCACGCTGTACCAGTTGCCGTTCTGTGCGAAGGCAGGCTCAGTCATGTTCACAATGCTGAGGTTGTGCAGATAAGCTGTGCCTTCGAAACTGAGGGTATAGAAGCCGCTCTCTGTTGATGGGTTCTGGAGAATGCCAGAGTTGCCGTCCTTGCTAGCCTTGGCGTCGATGCTTGCCACCTCATTGCCCTGAGGGTCTGAGAGGATGATCTTGCCTGTGCCTGAATACTGGCAGAGTGCCACCTTGATGTAACCCTTGCCGCCCATCAGTACCTTCACCTTGCTGTCGGCATTGAAGGTCCAGCCGTGAGTAGCGTCGTGCCACTTGCCGCCTTCTACCTCGATAGCCTCGTGGTCGTTGATATCGAAACCTTCCTTCTGAAGGTCGTAGTCATAGCGGGCTGTGCCGCTGGCTGTCTCGATGTCTGTTACCAGAGCGTAGAGTGATGTGTTCTCTGTGATGACAGAAGAAGCGGTGAACTTCTGGCTGTCCTTCTTCTGGTCGCTAGCCCAGCCACGGAACTTCTTGTCGTCGGCTACGGTTACCTTCTCTGTTGTTCCGTCCAGGAACTTCTCAATTTCTGCATCCTGCTCCACGGTCTGTGTGCCGAGAACAGTCTTGCCGTCTATATCGTAGTAAGTAAGTACGAAGTCTGGCTTGAAGCCTACTGTGAGTTCGTAGGTAGCTTCGTCGCCCTTTGATTCTACCACGAGGGTAGCTACGGTCTTCTGGTCAGCACCTTCGCCTGTTGTGGTATAAGTGATGCTCTTGATGTTTCCGTTGTCTGCAGTGATTTCAGTCAGAGGATTGGTCTCTGAGATGAGGTTTGCTTTCTTTGAGATGAGAACAGTAGCCACCTGCTTGCCTGATGCATCCTCTGCGAAGAGGTCGGCTGCATGATACTTTTCGCCGTTGAGGAGGAAGCTGCCGAGCATAGGAGCCTTGCTCATATCTACGTTGCCATAGATGGCGAGGTCGGTAACGTAAGCATTCTGACCGAGAGCGAAGTTTTCGAACTTAATCTGACAGTTGGTGCGGTTTACTTCGAGAGTCAGGTCCTCGCCCTTCGCATTTGCGATAGTTACGTTGTGGATTGCTACCCAGTCTGCATCGCCGTCACCCTTTACGGATACCTTGATACCACGATTGCTGCCTGTAGCTGCCTGGTGCAGGGTAATCTTGGTGATGCTAGCCAATGGAGATGTTACTACGCTTGGTTCTGCAGTCTTGTATTCGCCGGTGTACTTGGCTGTTTGCATGAAACCGGTTATTTCAGGGAATTTAGCGTTGGTACCTGCTGGATAAACGCCCACGCCATTGAATGTAAAGCTGAGTTCTTCCTTGCTGTAGAGGGTTTTCACCTTTACCACCTCGTCGGTAGCCTTACTGCGGTCGATTTCATTCCAGTTGGTGAAATCAGTAGAGTAGAGAGTCTTCTCCTGAAGAGTGCTTGCCTGAACAAGTTTGATGCCGTAGAAGTAACCGTTCTCTGTTACTTCAATCTGCACGTAGCCTTGAGCTGCTTCATCTACAGTAGCGTTGTGCTCGATGTTTTCATCTTTAGAAGTAGTTTCACCGATGGTGAAAGTAGCACGATAGTTCTCGTTGCCATAGTTCATGATGGTAACGATGTCTCTGGATGATTTCACCGGAACCTTCAGGATGGTGCCCTGATTGATCTGGGCATCAGCTGATCGTTCCTTCAACTTGCCGTTGGTTGCATCAACGGTCATTTCGATACCTTCCACGGTAGAAGCGATAGCGCTAACGCTCTTTTCCACTTGGATACTTTGGATACCTTCCGGCAGATTGGCTTTGAAGTTCCATTCTGCCGTAACGTCTTGTGCTTTAGCTATGAAAGCAAAGACCATCATCAGGCATAGTAGCCCGAATCTTAGTAGATTTCTTTTCATCTGTTATATTCTTTTAGGTCTATTAAAAATCTTGTTTATAAGTTGTGAACTTGTTTATTAAGTTGCGAACTTGTTTATTCGGCGGCAAAATTACGCATATTATTTGGGATAGACAAGAGTTGGATAGTGATACTTTCACGTAAACGTTTTCGCAAAATATAGAAGAATTTCTGTTCTTTTTCTTGGTTTGTGGCGAATAATTGATTACTTTTGCCGTCGTAAACAGTTACAAAATAATACTTAAACGTACATACCTATTTTAATTTAGATATTCATACCTATTTTATATATAGATATTACATAAAATTATTAAATACAAACGACTTAAACTTAAAAGACAATGAAGAAAGTTTTTACTTTGATTGTTGCTGCCGTCATGGCGGCGAGTGTTAATGCCCAGACTGAGACGGTACTTATTCAAGAGGGAACCACTTATACTGGTGGTCAAGTTCTGAAGACAACCAATACCAAATTGGTTATGGGTAGTGATAATGAAACTTTTAGTGCACCAAAAGCAGGTAACTTAGCTTCAACAGACCCATATGTAGCTTGTGTTCAAGGAAAGGCTAATCCTGTGGATGAGGCAAATTCTGGTTATGAGCCTTCTAGAAAGAACTTACCGGTAAAAGGATGCTATTATGTGTTTACTGCTTCTAAAGCAGGAACGTTGAGCTTGGGTATTCAACTTGGTAATGGAAAGTCTTTCTATGTTGTAGATGCAGAGACTGGTGAAAATTCTGTAGAAAAATCCTTGATAGATAGAGATGGTGTTGCAGTTGAACTTGATAGTAAGCAGCAGATTGCAGTAAAAATGTATGGATATGTAAACTTTAAAGCGGAAGCAAATAAGTCATATTATATTTTCTGTACTGGTTCTAAGCTTGCAATTTATGGTTATCAGTTTACACTTGCAGCTACTGCAACCATCGGTTCTGACGGCGTAGCAACATTCGCAGCTCCATTCGCTGTAGATTATTCTTCTGTAGAGGGCTTGGAGGCTTACTCAGTAAGTTATGATGCTACAAGCAACAAGCTTGCTTTCAATAAGATTAATGGTGTTGTTGCAGCTAATACCGCAGTTATTGTAAAGGGTGCAGCTGGTGACTATACTTTGGCTAAGGCGATAACAGCTGCCACTATTACAGAGACAGGCTTGAATGCATCTGATGGTTCGGTAAAGGGTGCAGAGAACATCTACTGCTTGGCTAACAAGTCAGAGGGTCTTGGCTTCTACCAGGTATCATCTTCAGTAACAATCCCTGCCAACAAGGCATACTTGGAGATTCCTGCAAGCGCAGGTGCTCGCACATTCTACTCTATGGAGTTCGGCGGTGGCACAACAGGTATCAATGCTATCCAGGCAAATGGTGCAAAGGCTAACTCTGCCATCTACTCACTCTCTGGCCAGCAGGTAAGCAAGGCTTACAAGGGCATCGTGATTGTGAATGGCAAGAAGATGATTCAGAAGTAATCTCTATCCCCAGGTAGAAACCAATTTTAATCAAGTGAACATATACATTTAATATATAAACCAAATTAAGACAAGAATAAAATGAAGAAATATATTCAACCAACTATTGAAGTAACAGAGATTGAGGCAGAGGCATTGATGGCAGCTAGTACAGGTATCAGCAATTCTCCACTTAGTGATCCTATCGATGATCCAAACCAGATTCTCTCTCGTGACCATAACTTCAGCATTTGGGGCGACGACGAGGATTAATCCTCTTGAATGAAAAAAATTGAATGCCCCGTTGGATTCCGGTCCAATGGGGCAGTAATGCAAATCATGTGTTGCAAATAATATAACACAAATAATAATTTATCGTATAAAACTTAAACTTTAAGAATTATGAAGAAATTTTTTACTCTTATTGCAGCTGTCGCTATGGCAGCAAGTATGAACGCTCAGGGCACTTATGCAGTGCAGGAAGGTGACAAGGTGAATGCTGGTGATCAGATTACATCAGTAGAGAACATCACTCTTACTTATATGGAGAATGCTGGTACAGCTTTCGCTGATGGTAAGGCTACCGATAACTGGGCTGATGCTGATTTCGGTGCTTACGTTTGTGGCAAGAACAACGGTAAGTTGGTGTCTGATGCTGAGCCTACAGGTTGCGTTTATAAGTTCGAGACAGTAAAGGCTGGTTCTGTAACTGTTGGTGTTCAGTTGGGTGGTACCAAGGGCTTCCATATCCTGGGTGCTGATTTTGCTGAGGTAGCTCCTGCTTCTTACAATTTGCCTGCTGCTAAGGATGGTGCTTCTCAGGAGTTCACACAGAACGAGAAGGGCGAGAACATCATTGCTGCTAAGTCTAATGGTACTGTAACATTCAGCGTTGCTGAGGGTGGTACATACTATGTATTCGCAGCTGGTACCAAGATGGGCTTCTTTGGTTTCAAGTATGAGGCTGGCACATCTACAGGCATCTCTTCTATCGAGGCTGTTGCCAAGAATGATGGCAAGACATACAACATGGCTGGTCAGCAGGTTTCTGGCTCTTTCAAGGGCTTGGTAATCAAGAACGGCAAGAAGTTCGTGAAGTAATCAGATCATACCAAAATTAATCAATAGTTAGACTTTTCAGGTTTAATCATATTGCAATAAAAAAGAGGGCGCTCCGTCATTCCGATGGTTGCGTCCTCTTTCTCTTTATTCCTTTAATCTTTAATTCCTCTTCTCTTTTGTTTTTTTATTCCTTTACAACCTTATCCGTCAAGGTCTTTCCATTCTGAAACAACATCTTGCGGATGTTGATTCCTTTTTGAGGAGCAGAAAGAAAAGTGCCGTTGAGGCTGTAATACGTTACTTTGGCTATTCCTCCAGGATAGGAGGAGATCACTTGCGAGATACCAGTGGGATTCTTCCATTCCGGATAGTATTCATCTACCTTGTTTTCTGCATCAGCATTGCCTTGCTTCATGATGTCCTCAACCAGCGAATTGGCATATACCTCCAGGTTGGTGTAGTAACCCTTGCCGTCGAGCGAGTAGGTGAGGGCATCGCTGTCATCGTTTGGATTCAAACCATTGGCAAGCTCCCATGCATCTGGAATTCCGTCCTTATCCGTATCGAAGTCGGCAGGATGGGAAGCGGTGCCGAAAGTAGACTCGGTGTAGCCGTTTACGTCTGATACCTTGTCGATGATGCCAGGCGACAGAGTGATGCTTCCCTTATACTGTGCCGTTCCGGTCTTAGCCTCTTCCATGTAGCGTGCATCAATCTCATCGCGGTAGAGCGAGGCTCCGCCGTATGCCAGTACCTTGCTAAAGGCTTCGGCTGCAGAGTGGGTGGTAACCTCTCCCGTAGGAGCAGGATTATCCATCTTGATCTTCACGCACGAAACACCGTCAATGGTTTGGTGGGCTACAGCATCTCCGTAGAAATTCTTTTTATCAGCAGAATATCTCTCGCCATTATAAGTGTAAGTACCGTTGTCGTATACCACGCCCTTCCAGTCCTGGTTCTTGGTAACTGTTCCCTTGGTGGTTTCGGTGGTGTTGCCGCTGATGAAATAACGGCTGGTCATTTCGTAGTACTCAGGATGCTTCTTGTCGGAATTTCCGCTGCTGGATACGGTAACTTGTGTGATGCGGTCCTGACTGCCACGTTCCTTTCCTGAGCTTACGCTTACCTTGATGCCATTCAGGGTTTTACTCTTCAAGCTATGACTAGGCCCCGCCTTGAAGTAGTTGTTCACGATGTTGATCTGTCCGCCGCCAGGACCTCCGTAGCAGGTTCCTTGCGCATTATACATCACGCAGTTGCGGAAGTCAACGTTTTCTGCCTGTACAGGGTTCTCCCACTTATAGGTGTCGTAATCCTTGTTGCTGGTGTATCCTGTCCATCCGTATCTGGCACCATTGAATCGTGGACCTCGGTTCATGAGATGTCCTACGAAGTTGTGGTGGAAACTGGCGAGCTTGCCGCCCCAGATGCCTCCGTAGCCATGTGCTCCCTTGGAGTGGCCCGGATTGGTGAGACTCTCGGCAACGGTACACCACTGCATGGTGAAATTGTTGTTGTCGTAGAAGGAAGCCACCTCATCGATACTCCAGCTGAAGGAACAGTGGTCGAAGATGATGCCCGTCTTGTTGCGCTGCCAGGTAGCATCAGCACCATCATTGATATCCTTTTCCTGTCCGCGGCGCAGACGGATGAAGCGGATGATGCAGTTGTCTTCCGGACGAACCGTGTAATATCTCAGGGTGATGCCCGGAGAAGGAGCAGTCTGACCTAAGATGGTAGTGTTGGATCCGATGGTGAGGTCGGAAGCCAGCGGAATGACGCCAGCCACATCAAAGACGATGATCTTCTTACTGTTGCCCGTTACTGCGGCACGGAACGATCCGGTACCCTTGTCGTTGAGATTAGTTACGTGGATTACTTTTCCACCTCTTCCGCCCGTTACATATCTTCCTTGACCTTCTGCGCCCGGAAAGGCAGGGGCTTGTGCCAAAGCAGCAGCACTCATCAGTGCTGCTGCCATGCTTGTTAATATCTTCTTGTTATTCATTTGATATTGATGTATTCAAAATTCAACTATTACTTGTTCAATCCCTGCATTTCCATCTCCAGACTAGCCCAGAGGAAAGGACCAACGCCCTTGGCGTCGTTGTCACGGATTGGCTCGCTGATGTAATACTCAAAGCTGCCGTCACGCTTAAAGTTTGGCTTCTTGACGTATGGACCAGGGCCAGGGCCCAAGCCGCTTACAGAACAGCACTTGGTAAGACTGATGGTCTTGTCTGGGTTTACCTGGATAAACTGGTCGATGATGCCCTTGTAAGCCTTCACGCCGGCATCACGGAACTTCTCGCCGAGATAACCCTTGCGGTAACCCTTCAGCATCACGTAGGCAAACATGCTTGATGCAGTGCTCTCCAGATAGTTGCGTGGATCCTTCACGTCCATCACGTCATACCATACGCCCGTCTTCTTATCCTGATATTTCACTACGCTCTCCATCGCCTTGTTCAGCAGGGCGATTACCTCGCCACGGCGGGCATAGTCCTCAGGCATCGCCTCCAGGCACTCGGTCATCGCCATCACATACCATCCCAAGGCTCTTGCCCAGGTATGCTGGCTCTTTCCGTTCTCCTTGTCAGCCCAGAACTGTTCGTGAGTCTCGTCCCAGGCATGCTTCCACAGCTGGGTCTTCTCGTCGTATGTGCGGTAATCAGTCTTGATCATCTGGCCTACGGCATCGTCCAGAATCTTCTTCGCCTTCTTAGGCTTCAGGTTCTGCACGGCATAGTTGCAGTAGAAAGGCAGGCCCATGAAGATACCGTCCAGCCATACCTGGTTGGCATAGATAGCCTTGTGCCAGTAAACGCCTTCCTTGGTGCGAGGCTGGTTCTGGAGCTGCTTGAACAGGGTCTTCAGCGCCAGTTCGTTTCCCTTGTTAGGGAAGAGGTTCTGCATGCGGAGGATAAACTTCGCCGTGCGCACGTTGTCGAGGTTGAAATCCTCGTATTTATAGCCGGTGATGTTTCCCTTCTCGTCAATCATCTTTGCCGGATATTCCTTCAGATATTCGATGATGCTCTCGTGGTCGGCAGCGCTCTCTGTGCCCTTGAAGGCATTCTTGGCGTTGAAGGTGCTCTTGTCCTTATAATATAAATAGGTGTCGAGCATGCCTTCCATCTCGATGCCCATCACGTAGCTCCAGCGAGGTTTCTTCGGACTGAAGTCGAGGTTGTATGGGTGTGGAGTGCGATGCATCTCGCTGTGGGTGAGCCACTCTGAATAGTTCTGGTAAGGCTGTTCTGCCTTGCTGAGAATCAGCGAACCGTTGATCATCAGGTTTTCAAACTTCACGTTGCGGGTCTTGCCGGTCATCTGAACAGGCTTCTTCACCACGCCGTTGAAGGTACAGTTCTTCACGTTGATGTCGTAAACGTTCTCCACCTCGTTTCTTCCGATGATGAGCACACCATAGTTGCTCTTCTGGCAGGTTACGTCTTCCATGCTCACGTTTCTCACGGTAGGCTCGAAACCGCGGTAGCAGATTTCCTTGCGCTCGTAGTCGAGGTTGATTTTCAGCACGGCTTCCTTACACTGACCCACGGTCACCTTGCGCATGTTGATGTTCTGAATCAATCCGCCACGGCAGTTGTTGGTCTTGATGCGGAGGATGCGCTCCAGGTTAGGCGAGTCCATGCGGCAGTTTTCTGCATACACATTCTCGCAACCGCCCGAGATTTCCGAACCGATTACCACGCCTCCGTGTCCATCCTGCATCTCGCAGTTGCGGATGATGATGTTGCGTGATGGCTGGTTCCAGAGTCGGCCGTCGTTGTTTCTTCCGCTCTTGATGGCAATGCAGTCGTCACCGGTGTGGAAGATACAGTCTTCGATGAGCACGTTCTCGCACGCCTCAGGGTCGCAGCCGTCGCCGTTAGGGCCTTCGTTCCAGATGGTTACGCCCTTCACGGTGATGTTCTTGCATAGCAATGGGTGGATAACCCAGAAAGGTGAGTTGAGCAGTTTGACACCCTGGATGAGGATGCGCTCGCTGCGTACGAAGTTGATGAGCTGAGGGCGCAATCCCTGTCCCAGTCCAAACTTGCGCTGGTCGAAATCCACGCCGTCTTCAGCCTGCTTCAGCAGTTTTGCACGCGAACCCAGGCACTGTGCTTCCTTGGTGATGCCCTCCTTGTAGTTGAACTTCTTGTGTCCGCACATCGGCCACCATGTCTCCATGTTTCCGCCACCGTCGATGGTACCTTCGCCGGTGATGGCGATGTCGGTAGCCTTGTAGGCATAGATGCAAGGCGAGTAGTTCCAGCAGGCAAGACCTTCCCATGAGGTGCGTACCAGTGGATAGAGCTTGGTGTCGAAAACAAACTGCAGGATAGCATCCTTCTGCACCTCCAGTTTCACGCGGCTCTTCATCTCTATGGCACCCGTCTTCCAGGTACCCTTAGGAATCACCACGCATCCGCCTCCCTTTTTCGAAACCAGGGCGATGAGCTTGTTGATGGCTTTCTGGTTCTGGGCTGCCGAATTCGACAGTTTGGCACCATACTTGGTGATGTCATACACTTTGGCATTCTGCGGCAAGTCAGGCAACTGGATGCTCTGTTCAATCCGCTTGTACTCCGCCTCGTCCCATCCTGCGGCGTTGGTCCAGGCAGGAATCAGCAGGGCGATGAGCAACAATTTAAAGATTTTTTTCATTGTTCTGTTTATCTAAATATGTTTTTAAATAGGTCGGTTCTATGTCCTTATCTGATAAGAAGATACACCGATGCAAAGATAATGAAATTATTTAGAATAAGGGGACTTTGAAATGTTAAAAATGCAAGAAGCCGCTTTTTTATCCGTAAAAATTTGGTGGTTTTAATAAAAAAGTGTACCTTTGTAGCGAAATTTAACATCAATCATACAATAATTAAACTGTTCGCCTATCGATTAGACATTTACTTAATATACTAATAAATATTTAAGAAATGAGAAATCTGAATGAAATGACAGATGAGGAATTGGCCTTGGCTTACGTCGAGGGCAACAATAAGGCTTTTGACCTTTTGTTGGCTCACAACGAAGTGAAGCTCTTTTCCTATATCATGTTTGTAGTACACGATGAGGAAGTGGCGAATGATATCTTTCAGGAGACTTTCGTCAAAGCCATTGTCAAGCTCCAGAATGGTGCCTACTCACCTAATGGAAAGTTTGGCGCATGGCTCATGCGCATTGCGCACAACGTCATCATTGATGGATACCGTGACCAGAAGCATCAGCGCATCGTTGACCAGAAGAACAACAACGACCTGTCGGGTCTGAAGGGAGACGGTGTGATAGATAGCTACGTGGAGCGCGAGCTAGTGCGTGAGCAGATTATGGGCGACGTGAAGAAGCTCATGATGTTCTTGCCTGCCAACCAGCGCGAGGTGGTTTACATGCGATATTACCAGGACATGTCGTTCAAGGAAATCGCCGAGACCACCAATGTGAGCATCAATACCAGTCTGGGCCGTATGCGCTATGCAATCCTCAACCTTCGCAGAATGGCCAAGGAGCATCATATCAGTTTGCAGCTGGACTAAATGTTTCCAGCTGCAAGCTGCCTGTTGCTTTTTCTGAGAACAGAAGATTCTTTTTCTGAGAACAGAAGATGATTCTAGGAACTTGAAAATCCTATGGAAAGATTCTGAAGTGTTAATCCTCAATCTGCTCCAGTTCCTTCAGTGAATGGATGGTAGCCAGAGGGTCTTCGCTCTTGAATACATAGCTTCCGCTCACCAATACGTTTACTCCGGCTTTCACCAGTCGTGGGGCGGTCTCTCCCTGCACGCCGCCATCCACCTCTATGAGTGCCTGGCTGCCACTCTCTTTGATGAGTTTGCGCAGTCGTGCCGTCTTCTGGATGGTGTTTTCGATGAACTTCTGTCCGCCGAATCCAGGGTTTACGCTCATCAGCAGCACCATGTCTACATCGCAGATGATGTCTTCCAGAACGCTCACTGGGGTAGAAGGGTTCAGGGTAACGCCTGCCTTCATGCCTGCTGCATGTATCTGCTGTATGGTGCGGTGCAGGTGGGTGCATGCTTCGTAGTGAACGTTCATCATCATGGCGCCCGTCTTGGCTGTCTGCTCAATATACTGTTCCGGGTGCAGAATCATGAAGTGCACGTCCAGCGGTTTTGTGCATGCTTTCGCTACGGCTTCTAACACTGGGAAGCCGAAGGAGATATTAGGCACGAACACGCCGTCCATAATATCCATGTGGAGCCAGTCGGCTTCACTCTTATTAATCATTTCTACATCGCTCTTCAGGTCAATGAAATTGGCTGAGAGGAGTGAAGGTGAAACTATCGTCTTCATCTTTATCGTTTTTCTGTTTTTTGTTTGTCAGGGTACTAGACCCTAGTTGACCCAATACGCCTTACAAGATTCATTCTTCTTGAAGGCACGGTAGGTGTATGCCAACTGCTTAATGAAAAAGATGGTCTTTGCCGACGGTCTCATTTCTTCTGAAGTAAACAAATGCTTCATAGGCGTATATATCTTTTAAATTGTTAATATTGAAATCCTTTCTCTATTATCATAACGTCGGGAAGTTTCCTTTATTACATTTTACCCTAATTTTCTTCATTTCTTTTTTGTTTTTCCCAAATATCTTCTATATATAATAAGGTGTAGGCTCAATCTTTGTCTACGATATGGGGCAAAAACTAACTTTTTTCTGTTGAAATGATAAATTTCTCATAAAAAAGTTTGTAGTTTAAAAGAAAAAGTGTACTTTTGCAACTGAATAAATTCAATAACAAGATTAATAACAAATAAAGTTAATTCAATATGATGACAATATTCGTATCTACAGCATGGTGGTGGCGTAACTCAAGATTCAAAAAGTCGTGAGTCGAGAAGCCGTGTATAGATGCGAAACTGATATACTAAGGGCCTGCCGTAACTTACGACAGGCCCTTTTTACATATAAACAAAAAATTAAGATATAAAAGATAGGAGATTAAGATTATGGAAATGAAGGACATCTTAAACAGAATGTTGAACCACGAGGAACTTTCTCGCGAGGAAACCAAGGAGATTATCATCGGCATCACCCAGAGTGAGTTCCCTGAGGAGCAGATCACAGCTCTGCTCACAGGTTTACAGATGAGAGGCGTCACCGTAGATGAGCTGTTGGGCTTCCGTGATGGCATCCTTGCCACCGGCGTTCCTGCCATCCTCGACTGCGACCGCTACATCGATGTAGTGGGTACGGGCGGCGACCGCAAGAACACCTTCAATATTTCTACCACATCCTGCTTCGTCATCGCCGGTGCCGGCTATAAGGTGGCTAAGCATGGCAACTACGCAGCCACATCGGTGAGTGGTGCATCTAATGTCATCAAGAACCACGGCGTGGAGTTCACGGATGATATCGACCGCCTGAACCGCAGCATCAACGAGGCGGGCATCGTTTATCTCCATGCCCAGTTGTTTGCCAAGGCAATGAAGTTTGTGGGTCCTATCCGCAAGGCACTCCAGTTTCCTACGGTGTTCAATCTCCTGGGTCCTCTGGTAAATCCTAGTCAGCCAAAGTGCCAGTTGCTGGGTGTAGCCAATCTCGACCAGATGCGCCTTTACAACCAGGTATATCAGAAGTTGGGCATCGACTATGGCATCGTGAACAGCATCGATGGTTATGATGAGATTTCGCTTACCGGCGATTTCAAGGTAACCACCAATAATTATGAGCGCATCTTCAAGCCTCAGGATCTGGGCTTCGAGATTGCCAAGCCAGAAGAGATTAAGGGTGGTGCCACCGAGGAAGAGGCGAAGGAAATCTTCGATGCCGTACTTGAAAACAGAGCCCTCCCAGCCCAGAAGAACATCGTTCTCGCCAATGCTGCCTTTGGAATCCAGGTGATGGAAAAGGGAAAGAAGAGCATCGAGGAATGCGTGGAGATAGCAAGAGAGAGCATCGATTCTGGCAAGGCACTGGCCACATTCAAGAAATTCGTGGAGCTGAATAGAGGGTAAAAGGGCCTTGTCCCCCCTCTCGCCCCCGTTCCCAGCGATTCCATCGCTGGTCCCCCAAGTCTTTATCTTAAAAGTAAAAAAGTAAAAACGTAAAAAATGGCAGATATTTTAGAAGAGATAGTGGCTCATAAGAAGATAGAGATAGAGCAGCGAAAGCGCTTTATCCAGCCACGACAGATGATAACCCTCACCGAGCAGAAGATGCAGGAGGATGGGGGAAAGGTGATGGGAGGAAGCATGAAGCAGGCGCTGATGAGCTCCGATACGGGCATCATCGCCGAGTTCAAGCGAAAGTCGCCGAGCAAGGGCTGGATCAAGGAGACGGGAAAGGCAAGCATCATCCCGCTGAGCTACCAGCAGAACGGGGCTTCTGCGCTGAGCATCCTGACGGATATAGATTACTTCGGCGGATATGATGAGTATATCCAGGAGGCACGGCATGTGGGTGTTTCTATACCTATATTATATAAGAACTTCGTGATAGAGGAGTATCAGCTGTTGCAGGCGAGATATTGCGGAGCCTCTGCCGTCCTGCTCATTGCGGCATGTCTCAGTAAAGAGGAGTGCAAGGGACTGATGAACATGGCTCACCAGTTGGGCATGGAGGTATTGTTGGAGATGCATAACGAAAGAGATTTCGAGTATGCGGAACTGGAACCGGATATATATGGCATCAACAATCGCAATCTGGGTACTTTCGTTACGGATGTAGAGAATAGCTTCCGCTTGGCAGAGAAACTTCCGAAGGATGTATGCCGTGTGAGCGAGAGTGGCATTTCTGATCCCATGATAGTAAAAAGGCTCCGAGAAGAGGCCTCCTTCCGTGGTTTCCTGATGGGTGAGCAATTTATGAAGCAGGAGAATCCTGGCCAGGCGCTGGCGGAATTCATCTCTCAATTATAAAATAACTGACTTTCACAAGTGCTATCCAGCCGTCCCCGAATAATTGACTTTCACAAGTGACATCCAACCGTCCCCGAAGGGGGCGAATGTGAATAACCGCTGGTGGAATGACCGAAGGTCATGGAACCTGCGGATAGCAGATACTCTCTCCCCAAACGTCCCCGAAGGGGGCGAACAGGAGCAAGACGGGATGTGGTTCGCCCCCTTTGGGGACGCTTTCTACTTCCTGATGCTTATCCGCAGGTTCCATGACCTTCGGTCATTCCACCAGCGGTTATTGAAAGTTGGCCCCCTTCGGGGACCGGAAGTTACTTGCGAAAATTAAATAGAAATAATAATAACAATAATCATAATGGTAATAAAGGTTTGTGGCATGCGCGATGCCCGGAATATTCGCGAAGTGAGCCAGTTGGGCGTTGATATGATAGGAATGATTTTCTATCCGAAATCGCCTCGCTACGTGGAGATGCAGAGCAGTCACGCTGGCATCATTCCTGATTACGCAAAAGAGGATATTGGAGCTTCTGATTCTTCAAAAGATTCTTCTTCAAATTCTTCAGCATCTGTCTCTACATCTTCAAAATCTCCAGCCCGAGTAGGCGTATTTGTAGATGATATGGTTCAGAACATCGTGACACGAGTGGTGAATTATCATTTGGATTACGTCCAACTGCATGGCAATGAACCACGGGAGATGTGCGAGAATCTAAGATCAACTCTTGATCCCGATATCCGACCAGGTATCAAGATCATCAAGGCAATCAGTGTATCTGATGCCTCAGACATTCAAAAATATAAGGAGTATGTAGGCGCTGTTGACCTCTTCCTTTTCGACACCAAATGCAAGACGGTGGGTGGAAGTGGCCAGCAGTTTGATTGGCAGGTGCTGGAGCAATACGATGGCGAAGTCCCATTCCTCCTGAGTGGCGGCATCGGACCGGATGATGCATCCCGCCTCCATGCCTTCCATCATCCTAAATGCATCGGCATCGACCTCAACTCCCGTTTCGAGATAGAGCCGGGAGTAAAGGATGTAGAGAAGCTCAAGGGATTCTTGAATGAAGTTATAAAATAAAGAAACTTCGCACGTGGTTCAAGTACGCCCTGAAAGGGCAGAAGCTCCTAGCCCAGGGCATCGCCCTGGGTATACTAGCAATCAGCAAGGCGCCCTGTAAGGGCAAAAGCTTTGTATATTGCCTGGTACTCAATTTTGTAAACACAAAACGATTTTAAAATACAACACAGGATGAACAAGATAAATGCATTATTTGCAAACAACAAAGACCGCAAGCTTTTGAGCTTGTATTTCTGCGCCGGATGCCCAACCTTAGAAGGTACCGGCGATGTAATCAAGGCGATGGAACGCAAGGGCATCGATATGATAGAAGTAGGTATCCCCTTCAGCGACCCATTGGCTGACGGACCCGTTATCCAGAGCGCAGGTACCAAGGCGTTGAAAAACGGCATGACCGTCAAGACCCTCTTCGGTCAGCTCAAGGCCATCAAGGATGAAGTCAATATCCCTCTCGTTCTCATGGGCTATCTCAACCCCATCATGCATTATGGCATCGAGGAGTTCTTCAAGAGCTGCGTAGAGAGCGGAGTGAGCGGAACCATTATTCCCGACCTTCCTTTCGATGACTATCTCAAGGTAGTTAAGCCTATCGCCGATAAGTACGATATCCGTGTCATCATGATGATTACTCCGGAAACCAGCGAGGAGCGCATCCGCTTCATCGATGAGCATACCGATGGCTTCATCTATATGGTCAGCTCCGCCAGCATCACCGGCGCACAGAGCAGCTTCGGCGATGCCAAGCTCGCTTACTTCAACCATATCAACAGCATGAACCTCCGCAACCCACGCATGATTGGCTTCGGCATCAGCAACAAGCAGACCCTTACCAGTGCGCAGGATAACGCAGCCGGTGCCATCATCGGCAGCAAGTTCGTGACATTGCTCAATGAAACCCTGGATCCAGACCAGGCTTTGGATAGGCTTTTTGAGTGCCTCAAAAAGTAGTTAATAGTTGATAGTTAATAGCGGCTTCGGCGTATAGCATGCTTGCCCTATCAACTATAAACTATAAATTATAAACTATAAACTAAGTATTATGTATCAAGTTGACGATAAAGGATTTTTTGGAAAATTCGGAGGAGCTTACGTTCCTGAAATATTATATAAGTGTGTAACAGAACTCCAGCAGGCTTACAAGCCTATCATCGAGAGCGAAGAGTTCAAGAAAGAATACCATGCCCTTTTGAAAGATTACGTGGGCCGTCCTTCACCTCTCTATTATGCTAAGCGTATGAGCGAGAAATATGGCTGCCAGCTCTATCTGAAGCGTGAGGATCTGAACCATACCGGTGCACACAAAATCAATAACACCATCGGACAGATTCTGATGGCGAAGAAGATGGGAAAGACCCGTATCATCGCCGAAACAGGTGCCGGACAGCATGGCGTTGCCACTGCCACCGTCTGCGCCCTGATGGATATGAAGTGCGAAATCTTCATGGGTGCCACCGATGTGGAGCGCCAGCATACCAACGTGGAACGTATGAAGATGTTGGGCGCCAAGGTGAACCCTGTTCGCACAGGTAATATGACTCTGAGTGATGCCTGCTCTGAAGCCATCCGCGACTGGTGCTGTCACCCACAGGATACCTTCTATATCGTAGGTTCCACCATGGGTCCGCATCCTTACCCTGATATTGTGGCAAAGATGCAGAGCGTCATCAGCGAGGAACTGAAATGGCAGTTGGAGGAGAAAATCGGTCGCGATTATCCTGATTATCTCATCGCCTGCGTGGGTGGCGGAAGCAATGCCGCAGGTACCATCTATCATTACATCGACGACGACCGTGTTCAGATTTATCTGGCTGAGGCTGCCGGTCATGGCATCGATACCAACTATACCGCTGCCACCATGCATTGCGGTACAGAGGGAATCATCCACGGTGCCCGCACCCTGGTGATGCAGACAGAAGATGGTCAGATAGAAGAAGCCTTCACCATCAGTGCCGGTTTGGATTACCCAGGCATCGGACCAATGCATGCCGATTTGGCAACAAGAGGCAGAAGTCATGTGCTTGCCATCAAGGACGATGAGGCTATCTATGCCGGTTACGAGTTGACCCGCATGGAGGGAATCATCCCAGCCATCGAGAGTGCCCATGCCGTAGCCGCCTTGAAGAAGATGAAGTTCAAGAAGGACGATGTCGTTGTCTTGACCGTTTCAGGCCGTGGTGACAAGGATGTAGAAACGTATTTGAGCCATAAGGAAATGGCGGGAGAATACGGCAATTTCTAAAAGTAAAGATTTAATTAAAATGGCTAAGTTTAATTATACGACAGTAACCCGCAAGATTCTTGCCGACCTTTATACGCCGGTGGGAGTCTATATGCGATTGAGAGATATTTATCCCCAGTCGGCTCTGATGGAGAGTTCCGACTATCATGGTTCCGAGAACTCCCGATCCTTCATCGGCGTTCATCCGTTGGCAAGCATCGCCGTGAGCCATGGCGAGGTCATCAAGACCTATCCTGATGGCAGCGTAGAGAAGGAAACGCTCCCGGCTTTCGGCGAGGGCAAGGGCGAACAGTGCAAGCTCGCCATCTCCAAGGCCATCAACGATTTCATCCAGAGCTTCCATGTAGAAGGAGAGGGCAAGGAATTCTGCGGACTCTATGGCTTCACCACCTTCAACGCCGTGAGATATTTCGAGAATATCCCCGTAAAGGATACCACCATGGAGAAGAATGATGCGCCGGATATATATTATATAATGTATAAGGACATCATCGTGTTCGATCACTTCAATAATACGATGGAACTGATTGCGCTTCAAGAGAGTGAAGAACGAAGAGTGAAGAGTGAAGAATCTCACTCTTCACTTCCTGAGCTTGATGCTCTGCTCAAGGCTGTGAACAAGGCGAATGTGAAGCCTTACGATTTCCATCCTGTGGGCGATACAACTTCTACCCTTACCGACGAGGAGCACAAGGCGAACATCCGCAAGTGTATCCAGCATTGTCTGCGAGGCGATGTCTTCCAGATTGTAGTCAGCCGCCGCTTCATCCAGAAGTACGAGGGCGATGACTTCAAGCTCTATCGTGCCTTGCGCAGCATCAACCCATCGCCTTATCTCTTCTATTTCGATTTCGGCGGATTCCGCATCTTCGGATCTTCTCCTGAAACCCACAACCGCATCGTGGGCGACAAGGCATTCATCGACCCGATAGCCGGAACCACCCGTCGCACAGGCGATATGGAGCAGGATAGAAAGGCTGCCGAGTTCCTCCGCAACGACCCGAAGGAGAATGCCGAGCACGTGATGCTGGTAGATTTGGCGCGCAACGACTTGAGCCGCAACTGCCATGGTGTGAAGGTAGATTTCTATAAGGATATGCAGTTTTATAGCCACGTCATCCACCTGGTGAGCCGTGTGAGCGGAACCCTCGATCAGGATGCCGACCACATCAAGGAGTTCATCGATACCTTCCCAGCCGGCACCCTGAGCGGTGCGCCAAAGGTGAGAGCGATGCAGATTATCTCCGAACTGGAACCTCATAATCGTGGAGCCTACGGTGGCTGCATCGGATTCATCGGCTTGAATGGTGATTTGAACCAGGCGATTGTTATCCGAACCTTCATCAGCCGCAATGGCGAACTCTGGTTCCAGGCAGGAAGTGGAGTTGTGGCGAAGAGCAACGACCAGTATGAGTTGGAAGAGTGCAATAACAAGTTGGGCGCCCTCACCAAGGCGATTCATATTGCAGAAGAACTGTAAATAATCATTAATAAGATGAAAGTAGTAATCATAGATAATTACGATTCCTTCACCTATAATCTGGCACATTTGGTGAAGGAGTTGGGCGTGGACGTTACGGTATATCGCAACGACCAGTTTCAGCTCCGCGAGTTGGAGCCATTTGATAAGATCATATTGAGTCCGGGTCCGGGAATCCCATCCGAGGCGGGGTTGTTGATGGATGTCATCAGGAAGTATGCAGGCATCAAGCCGATGCTGGGCGTATGTCTGGGTCATCAGGCGATAGGCGAGGCGTTTGGTGCCAAGCTCACCAACCTCAAGGAGGTGTATCATGGTGTAGCCACCCCGTGCACCCAGTTTGGCATCGACCCGATATTCCAGGGCATGGAGAAGCGAATCGAGATAGGAAGATATCATTCGTGGGTAGTAGATAGAAGCAATTTCCCGGAGTGCCTCGATGTTACCGCCGTGAGCGATGACGGTTGCATCATGGGATTGAAGCACAAGAACTACGAAATCCATGGCATCCAGTTCCATCCCGAAAGCGTGTTGACACCGGAAGGCAAGACCATCGTCAGGAACTTCCTGGAGTTATAAAGGACTGGTTCATCGGAATTTTTGTTCATCGGATTTCACGGAAGAAACGGAAGCATTCTTGCTATACGGATTACGCACGGAATTTATACGGAAACTCGACCTGACGGTCGTGGCGATACCCCCTAAAGCTGGAACGTAGAAGTTCATAGCTGCGGCTTTAGTTATGGCAGGGTGCTAAGGTGGGCTTTGATTAAGGCTTATGGCGCTAGCCCAATGGCCGTAAGGCCAAATCCGTTTAAATTCCGTGCGTAATCCGTGTAGCAAGAATGCTTCCGTTAACTCCGCGTAATCAGATGAATAATAAAACCGATGAATAATAAATCAGATAAGATATAAAAAAATCCCAGGCGATTCATCATCACCTGGGATTTTTTATGTTTTTATCTGATTATCAGATTATCAGATGGAAATTACAAGTCCCAACCCACGGCGCTGGCGCCGAGAACGGCAGCAGAGCTACCATCAAGAGTTGATACCAGGAACTTAGCCTTGCCCTTGTAAATCTTCAATACGTTCTCATCGTATGCCTTCTTCAAAGGCTCCATCAGCAAGTCACCAGCCTTGGTCAAACCGCCGAAGAATACGAATGCCTCTGGTGCAGAGAAGGCTGCAAAGTTAGCACAGGCCTCACCCAGCATCTTACCGGTGAAGTCGTAGATGCGCTTAGCCAAAGCATCGCCCTTGCCGGCAGCCACACTCACATCGTAAGAAGTGATATCCTCTGGCTTCATCTCGCGGAGCAAAGAAGGCTCATCGGTTGTCTCCAGGAACTCACGGGCTGTGCGAGCCACACCTGTAGCAGAGCAGTAAGTCTCCAAACAACCTCTTCTGCCGCAACCGCAAATACGGCCAGCCTCGCCAGGAACCACTGTTACGTGACCCAATTCACCAGCGAAACCATCGCTACCGTAAACCATCTGACCGTTGATAACGATACCAGAACCTACACCAGTACCCAAAGTAATGTCGATAAAGTTCTTCATACCACGAGCCACACCGTAAGTCATCTCGCCCAAGGCAGCCGCATTCGCGTCGTTGGTCAAAGCCACAGGAATACCCAAAGCCTTGCTGAAGAGATCAGCCAATGGCACTACGCCATCGTGAGCCCAAGGAAGGTTAGGAGCGAACTCGATGGTACCTGTATAGTAGTTACCGTTAGGAGCACCGATACCCATACCCTTGATCTTATCGATACCGCCGATGGTATCAAGCACAGGCTGCAAAGCCTCTACAGAAGCCTTTACATATTCATCCACTGTCTTGTAGCCACCAGTCTTGATAGCTGTTGTAGCCTTAATGTCACCGCGGGCATCTACGATGCCGAACACTGAATTAGTACCGCCAAGGTCCAAGCCAATTACGTATGGCTTCATTGCATTTTCTGTCATGTCTTTATTTTAAATTAGTTAGAATTGTTTTTAATTATTTATGCTTTACAAGTAACCTCCGGTCCCCGAAGGGGGCCAACTTTCAATAACCGCTGGTGGAATGACCGAAGGTCATGGAACCTGCG